>DTVI01000303.1 GCA_012963655.1 Sulfurimonas sp. | reverse complement strand
CAATTCCGCCACGAGCTCCTACATCACAATAGAAAAAATTTCTAGGAATAATGGTTTTTAAATTTTGTATTGCACTTTGCATTTTATCTCATTTCATATAGAAAATATTAAGCCCAATAAAGATGGGGAGTTTGTGAAAATTTTATTGTATTTTTCTTAGACATTCAATTATACATCTATCATTTGTAAGACTCCTTCTTGAGTTACAGGCTCAAAGAAAGCATCTCTTATTGATGAAGTACTTGATGGCGGCTTAAAATCATTAGTGCATCTTTTTAATGCCTCAACCGCTTCACTTGGAGAGTAACAAAGTTTCCAAAGTTCATTTGGAATTGATGGCGGTACAGGGTTATGGGTCAGACCATGAGGATTTCCAATAATGATAACAAATTTTTCTCTTGCAAGTGCTTCCATACATGTTGTTGAAGCATTGCCCATTACGACATTCACCTCATCTAAACATTCATGAAAATCATTTTCCAGCCATTCCCAATTTTCCGGTACATGCTGCTCCATGGCATCCAATATTTTTTTGTTTTTTGTCAAGGGATGAGGCTTAATTTTCCATTTTATTGAAATGTCATTTTCTAAAATGAGATGAGTATCTAATGCAAATTTTACAGCTGAAACCGCATCTTCCAACACCGAATACAGTGCAACAAGAACTGTTAATTTTGAAAGTGCATTTAAGTTTGAAGTATTTCTGTACACTCCTTGAAAGCGAAAAGCAGGTGCCGTTTGTACTAATAAGTTAGGATAGAACTCCTTAATGGTTTCTTCCAAACCTCGTCCTGTCACAAATAATGTGTCCGGCAAGACACGAGCCTTTGCCTCAGCTTGTGTTGGAAACATTGGCAAATAATGGCGTGAGATGATCATCCCTAAATAACCCTTTTTTTTGGTTTCTGGAAAATAATCATGTAATCCGCTGTTCCAACCTTTATCTATCCCTTGATTTTCAAACCAGTTTATTGAAGTCTCTATTTTTGTTCCAAGTTGATTTAATCTTTGAAAAAAACGGTAGTTCAGTAGTGCTTTCATAGCCATTTCAGAGTTCAAACCTCTGAAAAGTTCTTCGTAAATCAGTTCCTGTAATGAGAAGCCTCTGAAATTGCTTCTAGGCACCAATATTTTTCTTATACGAAAATAATGACTAATAGCAAAAAGAAAATCTTTAAAATTTAAGAAATTCCATTTAAAAATATAATTTTTTTTAGTTAATTTTAAATCATTAATTGTTTTTTTTATTTTATAAATTGAACTCCTTTCAAATTCAGGAACAAAGTAAGTCCTTTTTTTATCAGATGGATTTAAATTTTCCCATAATCCAGGATAGTATTGGTCTTTTAATT
>DTVI01000302.1 GCA_012963655.1 Sulfurimonas sp. | reverse complement strand
AAAGTAACAGTTCAGGAGAACTTTCAATAATCTTGATGTAGTTGGTTAACGTAGGGGGGGAAGGATAAAATAAAGGAGGCCAAGAATAAATATCTTTTGCCGGCATCAATGAAGTAAAAAGAAGCCAAATAATTGGGAAAAATGAAACGACTACTGTGATGAGAGCCAGAATATAAAAAGCAGCAGTGGTCTTTCCCTTTTGAACTTTTTTGAGAAATAAGTTGATTGGTTTCATGAGGATTCTGTTTTGAGTGAACGGATATAAATTAAACTCATGGCCATAATGATCAAGAATTGTACAATGACAATGCTAGATCCATAATTGAATTCAACATAATCGAATATAACTCGATAAGCATACAAAGATACCGTCTCTGTCGAATTAACTGGGCCTCCATCGGTTAGGTTAAAAGGTAATTCAAAAACTCTAAATGCATCCATAGTACGTAATAGCAAGGCCACTACAATAGCAGGTTTGAGCATAGGCAATGTAATGTACCGGAATTCACTCCAACCTGTAGTTCCATCAATTTTTCCTGATTCATATAAATCTTTTGGAATCATTTGGAGACCAGCTAACAATAACAATGCCATGAAAGAACTTGTTTTCCAGGTAGAAACACACATCATCGCAATCATAGCTAAGGGATCTTTTCCTAACCAGTTGAGAGGCTGCTCTATCATTCCTATCTGCATCAACAACGCATTTATAATTCCAAATTCAGAGTTGAACATCCAGCGCCACATAATCGCGTTCAGTGCTGTCGGCAAGGCCCATGGAAAAAGAATAGCCACCCGAACAAGCCCTCGTAAGCGAAATTTTTTATTTAACATCACAGCAATAGTCAATCCAATGATTAACTCTGCTGGTATAGTTACCACCGTAAATAGGGATGTGTTGTATAAGGATTCGAGAAATGTAACATCCTCCCATAAATTTAGATAATGGTTGAATGTAAACCACCCTGGAGGGTCATCAAAACCAGGTGTTAGACTGTAAACAAATGCTTGGCCAACAGGGATGACTAAGACAAAGGCAACAACCGACAAGGCAGGTAAAACAAACAATAGACCTGTCTTTGTGTTGGGGGCCATTGAGATTTTGCCTAATATTTTGAATTTTGGCAACGATTTATCTTTCTAAATAGTCGCTATTCGGTCAACTTTCATTGTATTTAAGGTTGAGAGACCTACAATTTTTTGTATATTAACCAGGTGGGGTGGCGGATGGCAATCCGCCACATAGACGTGGGTGCACGATTCCGCATGGGCAAGCTCACGCTCTCCCACACTACTTATGAACAATAACCTATTTTCGGACAGCCTCCTAATATCTGTCATTTCTGAACCTAAC
>DTVI01000301.1 GCA_012963655.1 Sulfurimonas sp. | reverse complement strand
ATCATCCGTTCTAAATTAAACTAATAAAAGCATCGTAGACTTTTAGCAACAAAATATATTTTGCAATTAAAAATCCATTTACCTATAAAAAATTAACATATTGATAATATTGATATTTTAATTTATAAGTTGACAAATAACTTATATAATTTTAGAATTATCCCTAGTTATATTATAATTATTTAGAATATTCTAAATTTATACAATTTAAGCTGAGCTTTTATATTTCAAATGATTTCAAAATATTAATTGCTGCTCTAAACTGATGAGGGAAAAATGGAAGTTATTGAGAAGAAGATAAAAGTACTTTTTTCATGGGTTGATTCGGATAAAGACTTAAATCCTAAAAAGTGTGGTGGGTCACACAAGTCCCCTAGGAACTCAGATATTATGAATGGACCAACACTTCAACTTCTAAATTTAAAAGAATTTGATCACGTTTATCTATTCTACGTTCAAGGAGATGAACAATCTAAAAATATAACACATCGAATCGAAGAGACAGTAAGAATGTCTGAGCGAGATTTTAAAGGAAAGCCTGAATTATATCGTTTTGAAATACCTGTTTTACATGCCGCAGATTACCATAATATGTGGGATGTAATTCCAAATGTAGTTAGTTCTATTATTGAAAACACATATAAATCTAAAGATCCAAAAATATTTTTCAATGTAGCGTCTGGGTCGCCTGCAATGACATCAACTTGGTTGCTAATGGTGGGTACAACTGAGTTTGATGCAGAAGTAATTAGTCCACAAATTGATAAAAAAATAAATAAGGCTTACTTACAAAAATTAGATATAGGAGCTTACCCTCATGTAAATAAAATAAAGGATGAAATAGATAATACTCTGAAAATATTTCAAGAATTTAAATCTATACAAATGCGCGATATCTATAAACAACTAAAACTTTTTTCTGGCTCTCCAGACCTAACCAAATTCCCAATTTTAATTACTGGAGAAACAGGTACAGGAAAAACTACCATTGCAGAGAAATTTCATGAAATGAAAAACGAGGGTGAAAAAGGGGACACTTCCTTTAAGAAAGTACTATGTGGAGAATTCCGGGGACAAGATTCATATATTGCCCATAGCAAGCTATTTGGCCATAAAAAGGGAGCTTATACTGGAGCTGATAACGATTACACAGGTATGTTAAAAGAGGCTGATGGTGGTACAGTATTTTTAGATGAAATAGGTGATATACCATTGGAAACACAAGATATATTGCTTGATGTAATTGACGGAAGACCTTTCAGACCACTAAAATCAAATGATGATGTTACCAGTAACTTCCAATTAATCTGCGCAACTAATAAGAACATTGATGAATTGATCGCAAATAGAAAATTG
>DTVI01000300.1 GCA_012963655.1 Sulfurimonas sp. | reverse complement strand
CTACAAAACTTCTCATTTACATAAGAAATGAAACCATCTTTATCACAAACAACTACGCCATTAGTCAAGTCAACAATAGACTTATACTGTTCCAATAATTTTTTCTCTTGCAAAACATTTTTTTGCTCTTTTTGAATCTTTTCTAATTGTAAATTAAAATAGATATCAAGAACATCTGAAAGGTTATGCTCAAAGATTAGTGAAAAGTTTTGTACCGCTGCATAATGTCTTTCCGCAGAAGGAATATGCTTAAAAAGATATTCCCGTACAACTGAACTTAAGTCCATATACATCAAAAACACTTCATTAATAAGTACATCATGTGCATCAAAGTATTCTACTAGTTGCTCGGCATAAGGACAATACTTAAGATTTTCTGTTTGCTCAATAATATCAAATGTATAAGACAAAACACGGATACCAATAATATTTATCATTTCATCATTATCAAGACCACGTTCTTGCATTAAGTACGCTGTTGATTTTTTTTGACACCAAGCATTTAAAATTTCTTCTATTCCATCTATGAAATAAGGTAAAAAAACTTCTAATTCTTTAAAATTAATCTCTTCTTCCATGTAAGCTTGACCTCTTTAACTATAATTGATTATTTGCTATTGTCTAGTAATAAGGCTTAAATATAAAGTATAAATATGATTAAATATTTTTTTTTTATATTTAATCAAGCTAAAAATGAATTTCTATGAGCTGAAGGAGTGCCAAACCTTAGCTTGTGACCTTGTCTTTAACGGACCTAAAATAGAAATCTTGTTCTACTTTTTGATACTCAATTAAACCCGTAATTTCTTTTTCACTGAGTTTTAGTCCTGTAGGGACTTTTTGTGAATGTAGTTGAATAGCGGTTTGTTTATAATTTGGTTCGCCTGATTTTGGACAGAATGTTGAAGATGTCAGGGTATTAATGAGTTGTTCATTAAAATGAAATGGTACAAATACATTCCCAACTGCAACCGTTTGCGTTACACGCACTACCACATCTTCTATTCGTCCACGAATAGATGATAAGGCTATTCTATCACCTGAATGAACCTCTAACCTAGCTGCATCTTCGGGATTCAAATCCACCCATGCTTCTGGAGCTAGGTCATTTAAGATATCAATGCTCTTTGTTTTAGTGCGGGTATGCCATTGTTCTACAGTTCTTCCTGTATTTAAAATAACAGGAAAGTCTTTAGATAAAGGTTCTTGTATAGGAATCCATTCAAGTGCAAGTAAGTTTGCCTTAGCGTCTTTTGTTCTAAAAGGAATGTCATCTGTATAAAGTCTAGGACTTCCTTCCGGATTTTCTTCATTACAAGGCCACTGCACCCCACCCTTTTCTTCTAACATTTCATAAGTAATACCTGAATAATCACAAAGCTGCCCCTTAGACACCTTCTTCCATTCATTAAAAGCATCTTCAGGTTTTGTCCATTTAGGAAAGAGGTTTTCTCTTATATTTTGAAAATATCCTGAAAGTTCCAAGATAATATCAAAATCACTCTTTGCATCTCCCGCTGGTTCAACTGCCTTATTTGCTCTATTACATCGTCTTTCAGAGTTAGTATATACACCCTCTTTCTCACCCCATGTTCCTGCTGCAAAAACCACATCAGCAATCTCTGCCGTATCGGAATAAAAGGCATCTTGCACCACTAAAAGTTCTAACTTTTCCAGTGCTGAACGAAGTTTTTTCTGGTTGACAAAACTTACTAAAGGGTTAGTTGCCACTATCCATAAGGCCTTTATTTCGCCTCTGTCAATAGCGTCAATAATTTCTGCATACTTATATCCACGCTCAGTTGGTACCCATTCTTGAGGAATTCTAACTATATCAGCATATTCTTTAGCCGCTGCCTCATCTCCAAAGTTTCTATATCCTGGAAGAGAAGAGGTAAATCCTGTTTCCCTTGTTCCCATCGCGTTACATTGACCGGTAATAGAAAAAGGTGCCGCCCCAGGACGTCCAATTTGGCCTGTAATCAGGTGTAAGTTATTAATAGCTGAAACTGTATCTGTTCCCATATACGACTGATTAACACCCATTGTCCACGCTGTAAGGGCTGCCTTTGCACCTGCAATAGAACGAGCAATTTCGTAAAGTACCTTTACCTCTATACCTGTGATATTAGCAACCTCTTGAGGTGGGTAATCTTGAAGGTGTTTCTTCAGCGTTCCAAAGCCATTTGTGTTTTTAGCTATATATTCTGTATTTTCCCAGCCTTGCTCTAAGATGATGTAACAAAGACCATTTATGAGGGCCAGGTCTGTTCTTGCATTAAGAGGAACAAAGAGGTCCGCCATTTGTGCTGTTTTTGAGAAACGGGGGTCAATAACAATAATTTTAGGCTTTTTCTTATTTTTAGCCAAATGAAGTTTTAAAATAGGATGGTTATCTGAGATATTTGCACCTATCAAGGTAATAACATCTGCTTCTTCAAAGTCTTCATAACATCCCACTGGACCATCTGAACCTAATGACTGTTTATATCCTACAACGGCAGAAGCCATACAAAGAGTTGTATTTCCATCATAATTATTGGTACGCAGTCCTAATTGAACAAACTTACCTAGGGCGTAAAATTCTTCAGTTAAAAGCTGTCCTGTTGAAATTACACCAATGGCCTTTGAACCATGTTTTCTTGTAATTTCTTTGAACTTGTTACTTACTTCTCTATAAGCTTCATCCCAAGTTGCTTTCTCGTGCTTACCATTTTTTTTCATTAATGGAGATAATACACGGTTATCCGCATTAATCATTTGATGTTCAGCCAAACCTTTAGGACAAAGGGTTCCAATGTTTACATCATGTTTAGGATTACCCTTTGTATACACAGCCTTTCCATCTTTAACACCTATATATAAACCACAACCGACCCCACAATAGCCACAGGTAGAAAGCACCCATTTATCAGGTTTTTTCTCATCTGAGATACGACCAAACATTGGGTCATCAGATAGTTTGTATTTTTCTTCTTTAATATCAAGTCCAAGAAAATTTTTAATCTTATATATCATCTAATGTCTCTGCTTTCCAACAAAAAATCCACCTGCCATATTAAGGGGAACCACTGTTGTATAAAATAAAAATCTATCTGTTAGTTCAGATATACACATAAGAATTAGAGCAAGGCCTAAGATAAAAGGAGCCTCTGAACTGCCAATAATTACTGTTACTAAAATCGGTAAGATTAGTGCGCCTAAGATAAAGCTTACTACTCGTACTTTTTGATGAACAACAAAAAAGGTGTCATAAATCTTTGAAGTCTTCTTTAATTCAGCTTCATACTCATTTGGAGTATGTAAAGAACGTTTATCCTCATAAGAAAAGAAGGCTTGTGCTAAGGCTAAAAGAAGAGCTAAGCTCATTAAGGGAGAGGCTGCTTGCACTTCGCCTTGCACTAAAAGGGCAAAGGCAACTAAAAACATTCCTATATATCCCACTCCAAAAAACTTAAATAAGGTAGAAAGGCGATTCCATGAAGGTCTCGCAACAATCTGATAAATCATACCTTGAGCATATATTCCAAATATTCCAAGACCAAGGGTAATCGCTTCAAAAAAGATTCTAAGGTAAGCACTGGCTTCAAGAAAGTATAAAACAACGTTAATAGACATAAATCCTGTAAACAAACCAAGAGCCAAGGCTTCTCTACTTAACCAAGATGTCTTAATATTAATCATTGCCGTTAATGCCTTTAAGGGGCGACCTAAGTGCAAGGCAGAAAGAGGAAGGCCAAGTGCTGCAGGCATCATAACAAGAAGTGCCATTATCCAGTTAGGACTTGTCTTACCACTAAAAGACAGTAAGTCTCCTAAGAAAAGGGCTAAAAATGCACCCAAAGAAATTTGTGTTGATACCGTCATAAATACTAAGGGTAATTCAGGATGAGAAGGTTTTAAATGATGATCATCTGCTGCTGTTAATTCAGGCATATTTTCAGGAAGAGTATAACGCGTAGTTGAGTTCGTCACCCTTGCGTCAACTAAACCAGGCATATTTCCTTTTTCATCTATATCTTTTTCTAACCACTCTTTAGGGTTAAAAACTTCAATTTCTATGGCACCTGATGGACAGGCTTGAACACAGGCAGGTGATTGACCAACGTCTAAACGTTCATGACACATATGACATTTTGTAACGATAGAACGTTCTTCATGAAAGGTAGGAACCCCATAAGGACAATTCCATGTACAGTATTGACATCCTATACAAGAAGGATCATCATGTATAACGATACCTGTTTCTTCAATTTTAATATAAGAATTTGTAGGACACCCGATTAAACAAGCCGGGTCTACACAATGATTACATGCCATGGAGTTAAAAAGTTGAGTAACATCAGGAAAAACTCCCCCTTCACTCTCACCTACACGTCTCCACTTGATATCAGCAGGGTTGTTGTTTTGTTCGTTACAAGCCACCTCACAACATCTACATCCAACACAAACCGTCGCATCAAAATGAAACCTATAATTTTCATCTTCTTGAAGTTCTGGTAAGTCAATGCTGTAATTTCCACACTGCATACCAGTGTCAGCCTTATAATTTATAAAACTTTCTAGTGGCGTTTCCATATCCATATTTATTCCTACTCTAATACTATATTTATCTAATTGTATCGCAAAGCTTTTTAAGAAACCAAGAGTGCTTGATTATTTTTTAAGCATTAGTTTTAGATAAAGCTATACTTTATAAAAAATATTTATAAATTTCATATCTATATTTTATAATAATATCTTTTATATTCACAACAAGCCCTATAATTTGGGATGCTCTTAAAAATACACTACATATTCATATTGATTATATTTTAACCAATAATTAAAATAAAAAGTCTATTTTTTGTCCTACACTATCCGTAATAAAATTATTAAGGAGTTTTTATGGCAGCATTAAAAGGTGAAGCACATTAGCCAACACTCTTAGCCGCTTGTTTATATTTCGACTTTTCTTTTATGGTCTGGAGCATGCTTGGGCCCTTATCTACAGAAATAGCAGAGTTTTTAGCACTTACCGGCTTTGTTATGTCTGTTTCACAGAAGGCAAGCTTACTTTCAGGCGTACTCTTAAGAATTGTTCTTGGTTTTGGTGTAGATAAGTTTGGCCCAAAGAAAACAGCCCTTATGTCACAGCTTATTGTTATTTTAGCTTTAATGTTTACGTATTTACAAGGTGATTCTATTTCATATAATCACCTTCTTGTGGTAGCCCTTTTTTGCAGGTGCATCTTTTACTGTAGCACTTCCTTAAACGGGTCAATAGTACCCACCAAAGTTTCAAGCTCTTGTTCTTGCAATTACTATTGCGGGTAATATTTGTGTAGTTATTGACTTCTTATTTGCACCAAAGATTGTTGAACACTTTGGATGGCAGGCAGTTTTCCTTGTAGGTGCTGTACTCGCAGCCCTTATCTTTGTGACCTACTTATTTATGGCAAAAGATGCTCCATCAGATGTATATAAGGCTAATCCTAAGAAGTTCAAAGATTATTGTAAACCTCTTAAAGACAAAGACACATGGTGGTTCAACTTATTTTACGCAATCTCTTTTGGTGGCTATAGGAAGGTTTATCGTATGAATACCTATTCCTTTGAAATGGGTAAACTTGGTATGTCATGGTTAGCTGAAGACAATGTAAAGGTAATGACAGGTTATGTCGGAGCCTTATGTATCTTGGCAGGCATTGTAGTTGTCGCGATAATGGGTATCTCTTTAGTTAAAACAAGATGGAGAACAGCATGGGGAATAGCTGCTGGAGGTAAAATATAAGCAAGAGGATATAAATCTTCTTATCGTATATACTTAAATAATAGGCTTTATTGCTTATAATTTAATCACATTTATTCCAACTTATAATAAATATTAGCCTATAATCTAGCAATTATATTTTTGGAGATTTTTATGGCGCGATTACAAGCATTAAAAGAAGAAGGTCATTGGCCTACACTTCTCGCTGCTTTTTTCTATTTTGATATGAGTTTTATGATTTGGACTATCTTAGGGCCCTTATCCACTGAAATTGTTGAGTCCTTTGCAGCAAGTGGTTTTATGATGAGTTCAAGTCAAAAAGCAACCCTCCTTTCCCTTCCTATTCTTTCAGGTGCATTACTTCGAATTCTTCTTGGTTTTGGCGTGGATAAGTTTGGGGCTAAAAAGACAGCTTTAAGCTCACAGTTCATTGTTATTAGTGCTCTTTTGTTTACCTATCTTCAAGGAAGCGCTATCACCTATGATATGCTTCTTATTGTTGCTGTTTTTCTTGGTTTTGCAGGCGCTTCATTTGCTGTTGCCCTTCCTCAAGCAGGTCAGTGGTATCCCCCTAAGCTTCAAGGTCTTGTACTTGGAATTGCGGGTGCGGCCAATGTTGGTGTGGTTATGGGATTTTTATTTGCGCCAAAAATTGCTGAACTTTATGGATGGCAGGCTGTATTTTTATTAGGTGCAATTTTAGCTTCTATTCTTTTTATTATTTACCTAGTCTTAGCAAAAGATGCTCCTTCTAATGTATATAAGGTAAACCCTAAAAAACTAAAAGACTATGTAAAGCTGTTAAAAGACAAAGACACATGGTGGTTCAATCTCTTTTATGCTATCTCTTTTGGTGGATTTGTTGGATTTGGTGTATTTTTAAAGCTTTATCTTATGGACACCTATCCTAAAGAGATGGAAGAACTTGGCCTTTCTTGGTTAGCTGAAGACAATATCAATGTTATTGCTGGATATTTTGGTGCACTTTGTATTTTTGCTGGAACAGTACTTCGTCCTATTGGTGGCGCTATTGCAGATAAAATGGGTGGGGTTAAATCACTTTATATCTTCTTTGGTATTGTTGTTGTCATGACAACACTTAATGCCCTGCTAACACTTCCTTTTAACCTAACTATCTTAGTATTTTTTATCACCATGGCTAACCTAGGTATGGCCAATGGAGCTGTTTTTCAACTCGTACCTCAACGCTTTGCAAGAGACATTGGCGTTATGGTTGGGATTATTGGTGCAGCAGGTGGTCTTGGTGGAACCGCACTTATTAAAACCCTTGGCTGGTCAAAAGACACCTTTGATGGTTATTCAGCAGGATTCTTAATCTTTGCCGGCGTTACAGTTATCGCTATTGTTGGTATATCCATGGTTAAGACACGTTGGAGAACAACATGGGGCGCGACCTCAGGTGGTAAGATCTAAATATACCTTTAGATAAAAGTCCACCCCTAGTAAGAGCTAAAGTTTCATTTGTGTCTTCTAAACTTTTTTAAAAAGGCAAGCTATGTTAAAACTTCAATCTTCTCAATTTAATCTTCCTAAAGCAGCCGATATTCGCGGTGATGATGCCTGTGATTTTACTATCTTAGATAAAAGCCTTCTTGTTGCAGTTCTTTGTGATGGGGTTGGTTCAGCGAGAAAAGGTGGAGCTGCTGCTAGACAAAGTGTTAAATTTTTTATAGACCATTTTAAAACTCGTCCTAAAAACTGGGATATCACCCAAAGTCTCACCCTCTTTACTCAACATATAAATCGTCTTTTATTTAAAGAGTCTATGACACAGTATGAGCAGATAGAGCTACTAACTACCCTATGTGTAGCTGTTGTTGAAGGCGATACCTTATATACAATGAATCTGGGTGATTCGCGTATTTATCTTATTGAGAAAAATAAAAATATGAAACAACTTTCTGTTGATCATATCATGGAAGAAGAAAACCTTTCACATGTACTTACACAAGCTTGTGGTTTAACTGATCATATTGAGCCAGTTATTTTTTCTACTAGCATACAAAAAGGTGACACTATTATTCTTTGTAGTGATGGTCTAAGTTCCTTAATGACTGATGACAGTATCCAAGAAGAAGTGTTAAAAGGGCTAGGTTCTACTCTTATTGTGCAAACAGCAGCTAAAGAACATAAAGATCATGAACGAGATGATATTTCTATGCAAATTTTTAGGATTGAAGAACTTGACGAGATACATGCCATTAAAAACCAAAAACTGGATATCCCCCAAAAATTAAAGATTGGTGATATCTTTGATGGATATACCTTAGTCTCTTCTATGATGGAGCATGGTCGTATTTGGAAGGTTGAAAAAGAGGGAAAGATATTTGTCATGAAGTTTCCCATGGCAAGTGCGATAGACGATCCCATAGCCCTTGAAGAGTTTGTTAAAGAAGCTTGGTACGCTAAACAAGTGACACATAAAGCCTTTGGACATGCTTGGGTACCTGAGAAACGTTGTGCTCGTTATTATTTAATGGACCTTATTGAAGGTATAAACCTTGTAGAGTATCTTAAAAATCGCCCTATTACCATTGATTCAGCCATTGCTCTTGCAAAGTTCTTACACAAGGCGGAGGCTCATTTACTGCATTTAGGTTTAGTTCATGGAGATATAAAACCAGAAAATATTATTGTTTTTAATAAAGAAGGAGAAGTTGGTGTTAACTTCAAGATGGTAGATTTTGGTTCTGTTGTTGAAGTCTTTGAGGTAAACTCAAGAGCCGGTACACCTTCATATCTTGCACCTGAACGGTTTAAAGGAAGTGCTATTAATGAGTCTACCGAACTCTTTTCAATAGGGGTCACACTATATTGGGCATTAACGGGAAAATATCCATATGGGGAAATAGAGCCGTTTCAAACGCCTACCTTTAAACAAGCCAAACTAGCTTCTACTTATAATAAAAACATTCCACACTGGCTAGAGTCTATTATTATGCGTTCAATATCTCCTGATGCACAAGATAGATATGCACATTATTCTGAATTTTTTTATGAATTAAAATCACCTGAGAAAGTGAAACCTTATTATCTAAAGGATTCTTCTTTTATAGAACGAGAACCTCTTCTTTTTTATAAGTTAGGTTTTTTTATCTTACTTATGACAAACATTGTAAGCTTTATCTACTATAACATGTAAATTAGGTTAGAATAGTTTTAACTGATTCAAGAAGGAAGTTTATGTTTACTTGGTTATTAAATCTTTTTTCTTCCTCTGCCCAAGAAAAAAACTATCATTTTGGTCGTTTTATTAGCTATAAGAAAACACCCGAACAACAAGAATTTTATCAACTTTCAAAAAAAGAATTTTCACAGCAACGCTATCTTGAGGGATACGAAAATTATTTCAAATATCTTCGTTTTGAAAATGCACATGAAAAAGACCATGCAAATATAAGTTTCTCCCGAGATGAAAACTCTTTAGAATTTAAGATCATTCAAGGTGCTGCCATTATTAAAGGTAATATCACCCAAAAACGTCTTATTGCTTCTGTTAATATTGCCCACACCGTAAAAGACAATGTTGCTGTTATGCGCCGTCTTTTAGAAAAAAACTATATGTATACCTACAGCTCATTTTACCTACAAGATGAAATATTAAAGTCAAAAATCTATTTTCATAATACCTCTCTTTCGCCTCAAAAAGTTTATTTTCCTCTTAGAGAAATTTCAATCAATACAGACAAAGAAAAAGAGCTTCTTCTAGATGAGTTTAATGATTTGGAGACAATAGAACTTGAACATATTGAAGCCATGGACTTTCATTTAAAAGATACTAAGTTACGTTTTTTTAGAGAATGGATCGATAAGACACAAGAAAAAGTAGCCCTACTGCCTACATTAGAACAATCTGGGGCTATTGCCTTTGTTTGGTTGGGTCTTTTACTTCGTATTGATTATTTTGTAACACCTAGAGGGAAGCTTGGACATGAAATATATGAGGCCATACAAGAATATTACCTGGATGATAATAAGCTTATTGAAGAAAAAAATGACGCCCTTCAAAAGGCCACCTTAAAGCTTCAAGCGCTAGATTCAAAAAAGCTTGCCAAAAGCCTTTACAGTGTCCAACAAACCTTTGATGTTTTCACTCAAAACAACCTTGAGGAAATACGTTCATTTATAGATGAAACACTAACTAAAATCATCTGGTATAAAGAACATAAATATGAAGAAATAATCTTAACTATTTATGAATACCTTGGTTTATATATGCTGTACAATTTTGGGATGAATGACTGTTTAAGGGAACTCGTTCAACTTAATGTACGTATTCATAATACAGATTTCCACTGCGCCTTAGGAATCAAGAGTTTATACAAGGGAGATGAAAAGCTTGATAATACGAAGATAAATGCAGAAGTTAAAAAAATTATAGAACCTTATAATAAGCTATATCCTCACCTTAATGACCTAAGTCTTAATCTTAATTTCGAGTCCCTAGAAAAATTTCATCATTCTTATTTTAATGGCATTAAAAGCCTAAACTTTAGTGAGCTGTAATATGAACACACAAGAAATCTTAGATATATATTCTGAAAGTATCATTCAAATTGAAACGCCTTTAGCCTCAGGAACAGGTTTTTATCTTGAGAAACACCAACTAATTCTTACAAATTCACATGTCGTCACAGGCTTAAAGAAAGTCGTCATCTCTTCTAAAGATTTAAAGCGTTGTGAAGCAACAGTTGTTTATGATGATGCAAAATATGACTTAGCCTTTATTAAAACGGACGCTTTAAAGGTTAAAACACCTCTTCTTCTATCAAATGAAAAGGTGCATGATGGAAATAAGGTCGTGGCCATTGGCCATCCCTATGGACTTAATTATACAGCTACAGAGGGGATTGTTTCAAAGGCAGATAGACTTCAAGGAGAACTTGAATATATCCAAATTGACGCAGCAATTAACCCTGGAAACAGTGGAGGGCCCTTACTCAATGACAAAGGAGAGGTTATTGGCGTTAACACCTTCATCATTCAAAACTCAAATAATCTTGGTTTTGCACTTCCCTTTCATTATATTTTAGAAGCTCTTCAGTCCTTTAAAGAAATAAATGAGCTTGATATCATCCGTTGTTCATCTTGCCTTAACCTTGTTAAAGAACTCAGTATAAAAGATGATTACTGTCCTAAGTGTGGAGTGAAAATTGATGTAGCTAAGAAACGTAGAGAAGGATATAAACCCATTGGAACCATTAAAACACTTGAATCTATTTTAAAAGACCTTGGCAAAGATGTAGCCCTTTCACGCAGGGGGCAAAGAATGTGGCAGATTGATATAGGAAGCTCACGTGTTGAGATTGCGTATTATGATAATGGTATCATTGTAGCAGACGCCTCATTATGTCGCCTTCCTCATGAAAATATTGAAAAGATATACCATTATATACTGGAAGAAAACACTAAGATGGATTATTTGCAATTTTCCATTAATGATAATGCTATCTTACTGTCTTATATCATTGTTGACTCTTCTTTAGAAGAAAAAAATGGTTCAGTTGCACTTGGACGACTTTTTTCTAAGGCTGATATCTATGATGATATCTTAATCAACAATTATGGGGCTTGTGTTATTAAAAGAGAAGACACCTAATCTACATATAAAAAGGAATACCAAATGAGTGAATTTACCCACATTGTTTGTCCATATTGCAATGGAACAAACCGATTACCTACCAGTCAACTAAAAGAAGACGCCAAATGTGGACGCTGTCAAGAAAATATTTTTGAGACTAAACCTATAGAACTTACTACTGAAAATATTTCTCAGCATTTAGAAAAGAATGAGATACCCGTCATTATAGATTTTTGGGCACCATGGTGTGGTCCCTGTAAAATTATGGGGCCAAACTTTGAGAAGGCCTCTCAAAGTTTTAAAACTAAGGTTCGATTTACTAAGGTTAATACGGAACAATCATCTTTAGGGTCTCAGTACAATATACGTTCTATCCCTACTCTAGTTATGTTTAACCAAGGAAAGGAAGTTGATAGAATTTCAGGAGCCGTAGATGCTAACAGTCTTATTCGCTGGATACAAGACAGACTTTAATCGCAGCACAATACAACAAACTGTTAAGTAAACATCATTTTTAGAATAATTACTTTACAATGTCACCAATAAATACTAATCCATAGGAATTAAAATGTTTTTAGACTTTGATGTAAACCTTGACACTTCTATTAGTGAACTAAGTGCTCTATTAGAAAAAAGTAAAAAAGAGATAAATAACTTACTTCTTTTAGAAAATAAAACCTACCACAATTTTGTTAAACCCTTTGAAATGATAGATGAAAGAGTTGAATGGTTTTTTACACCTATTTCACATTTAAATTCAGTAAACAACTCTGATAAAACACAAGAAGTATATGCTGACGCTCTACCTATCTTAACTGAGTATGGGACTGAAATTTCTCAAAACAAAGATATTTATCAGGCCTTTAAAACGATCAAAGAAACTGAGGGTAGCTCACTAAATCAAGAACAAAATCAAGTTTTACAACATAATATACGTGATTTTGAACTTTCCGGTGCGCATTTAGACCAAGATAAAAAAGACCGTCTAAAAGAGATCAACCTTAGAAAAAGCACTTTAACTAATGATTTTTCTCAAAATCTTTTAGATGCAACAAATGCTTATGAACTTATCATTCAAGATGAAAAAGATGTGCAGGGCCTTCCCAGTTCAGATATTGATTCCGCCAAACAAGAAGATGGAAGCTACAAATTTACCCTGCAAATGCCTTCTTACATTGCCTATATGACTTATGGGAAAAATCCAAACCTAAGAGAAGAACTGTATAAGGCTTACACTACAAGAGCCCCAGAAAATGCCACTATCATTGATGAACTGATGCAACTTCGCCAAGAAATGGCACAACTTCTTGGCTTTAATAATTTTTCAGAGCTTTCAATCGCCCCAAAGATGGCCACTAGTACAGATAAAGTCATTGAATTTTTAGAAGAACTTGCTATCTCTTCAAAATCACAAGCTAAAACCGAATTAGCAGAACTTCAAGAACTGGCTAAAAAAGAGGGTCAAGACAATATACAAAGCTTTGATACTGCCTATTACTCAGAGATTTTGAAAAAGGCTAAATACGAGATAGATGAAGAAGCATATAGACCTTATTTTGAACAAAACTCTGTTGTACAAGGCTTATTTAACTTTTTAAATAAGCTCTTATGCATAGAGTTTAAAAAAGTGGATGTAAAGCTTTGGGATGAAAAAGCTTCTGCCTTTGATGTATATTTTGAAGGAAAGATTCGTTCACGTTTATATATTGATCTTGAAGCACGAACATCTAAGCGTGGCGGTGCATGGATGAACAATTGGCAAAGCCATTGTAAGGATGAAAAAGGTGAAACAATACTTTCATCTGCATATATAGTATGTAACTTTCCAGCTTCAAGCGATACGAGTCCTTCCCTTCTTCGTCATGATGATGTTGTTACACTTTTTCATGAAATGGGTCACGCCCTGCATCATATGATGAGTGATGTAAATGAGAACTCTGTTTCAGGCGTAAACGGAGTAGAATGGGACGCGGTTGAATTTCCTTCTCAATTCTTAGAAAACTTTGCTTATGAACCTGAGGTTTTAAGACTTTTTGCAAGTCATCATAAAAGCGGTGATGTAATTTCTGATGAACTTATTATAAAGCTAGACAAGGCAAGAAACTTTCAATCTGCAATGGGAATGTTACGACAATTAGAATTTTCAATCTTTGACTTTAAACTTCATATGAAACTGCACACCGGAGATCAAGTACAAGGCCTTTTAAACTCTATTAGAGACGAGTTTAGCCTGCTTAAGCCACCAAGTTATAATAAGTTCCAAAATGGCTTTGCACACATCTTTGCAGGGGGATACGCAGCAGGATATTATTCATATAAGTGGGCAGAGGTACTTTCAGCTGATGCCTTCTTTCATTTTGTAGATAATGGTATATTTAATGAAAAGATTTCAGCCGCCTATAGGGATATTGTTCTTGGACGTGGGGGAAGTGAAAGTATGTCCGTACTTTTTGAAAAATTTATGGGAAGAGAGCTTGATACTACCGGTCTTCTTCGACTTAACGGCATTTCTACGTGAGAAACCTTTGGTTTCTTCTAGTGTTAACACTTACTCTTTTTGGAGGAACTACTGTGAAAATTGCTACGTATAATGTTGAAAACCTTTTTGACCTTCATTATAATGGTACTGAATATAAAGAATATATCCCCAATACCATTTGGAAATGGAATAAAAAGACATATCGTGCAAAACTAAAAAATATATCTAAGGTCATTATAGACCTTAATCCTGACATCATTTCACTAACAGAAATAGAATCAGACCTTGCCCTACAAGACTTACAAAAAGAATTATCAAGACAGGGTTTATATTTTAGATTTCGCTCAATTGCTAGTAAAAAACAAACCTCAGTTAGAAATGCTATCCTATCTAAATACCCTATACGCTCTAAAGAACTTTATATCTCACGCTCACGAGGTACACGAAATATCTTAGAAGCTAAGGTTATTATTGGAGGCAAGCCTCTTTATATATATGTGAACCATTGGAAGTCTAAGTCAGGGCCTGAGAGTAAGCGCATAATTTATGCTAAGGTGCTAAAACAAAGACTAGATTCCCTTCCTAAAAACACAGACTATATCTTAATGGGCGACTTTAATGCGCATTATGAAGAACTTAAGACCTTTATTAAAAAGCGTAAACATAATGATACAAAAGGTATTACCGGTATCAATCATATCTTAAAGACCATAGACTCAAATAATGAACTCTTCACAAGACAGAGCCTAAAACCTGAAGGCAATTATAATTTATGGATGGAAGTACCTGAAAAAGACAGATGGAGCCATATATATAAAGGTAAAAAAGAAGCTCTAGATCATATTATTATCTCCCCTAGCCTGCTAAATACAAATAAAAACTATTATATCTTAGACAGTTTTGAGAGTTTTAAAGCTCCTTATCTTTTTACAAAAAGTGGTAAAAAGCTTTACAGATGGCAAAGAAGTCGAAGTAGACCCTTGCATCATACAAAAAAGGGTTATTCAGACCACCTTCCTATCAGCGCAAATTTTTTTATAAAATAAGGATTAAAATGCCTCTTAAAGATGTTCCTTTTACCTCTTTCATCGGTTTTGATTAGGAAGCTGAACTTAGTTTAGATTAGATTTTAAAGAAGAGTTTCAAAACTATGTGCAAACGATACATTCCAGGGCCCAATTTACACTTACTGAAACTAAAAGTGGTTTATACCTCGTAGAGCTTTTTCCTGAACTAAAAGGAAAGGTTATTCCCTTATTAAGAGAGACAAATAGAAAATATAAAAAGCTAGCCACTGATAAAATCTTTGCCTACTCTAGTATCGAACCTGAAGCAATTGAAAATTTAAAAGTATTTTTAAAAAAAAGGAAGAGGAAGTTTTTCTATTAAACTTGAGATTAAAGACATTAATAATGTCTTATGTTCTCTTGGTGAATTTACTTGGTTTATTCAAGCCCTTTAGGCTATCCAACCCCCACCAATAAGTTTGTTTCCATCATAAAAGACAGCAGCCTGACCCTTAGCCACACCCAGTACAGGTTCTTCAAGTTTTAACACTGCTGTATCTCCTGTAATTTCTACATGGCAAGACACTGCTCTTGTACGGTAACGAAGCTTTACCGTCGTGTCAAAGCTTTTTCTATCATCAAACATATTCATATCACGTAGTACTACATCAAACTCTTCTAGCTCTTCTTTTAAGCCTACAACTATTTGGTTAGTATCTGGAAGAATTTTAGTTACGAAATGAGGGTCATGGGCTCCATGAACCGTAAATCCCTTGCGTTTTCCAATGGTATAGTGCATATAACCTTTATGCTCTCCTACAACATTACCGTCCTTATCTAAAACTTCTCCCGGTTCATCAACCTTAACAAACTTTTTAAGTACATCTGTATAGGTTGTTTCAACAAAACATATTTCAGAAGATTCAGCCTGAGAAGCGAAAGACTCTAATCCTTCAATCTTAGAGGCATATTCTTTAATATCTTTTTTATGACGTGTACCAAGAGGAAAAATAAGTCTTGGCAAGATGTCTTTTTGAATATAAAATAAAAAGTATGATTGATCTTTAGTATCATCTTCAGCTTGTAAAAGGTTTTTCCCATCTGTTTGAATATAATGACCTGTAGCCAAGAATTCAGCATCTATCTTATCAGCAAACTTTAGCATTTCACCAAACTTTAGATTTCTATTACAAAGAGCACAAGGATTGGGTGTTTCACCTTTTTTATAGGTTTCAATAAAAGGATCCACCACTTTTTCTTTAAAGGTTTTTTGTAAATCAAGAATATGAAGTTTTACACCTGCAAAGTCTGCTGCTTTTTGAGCACGTACTTGGTGAATTTCATGATACCCAGGTTTAGAGTGTAGTTTCATATACACACCTACAACCTCATACCCATCTTCTTGCAACAAAAGGGTTGATATTGTAGAATCAACACCCCCACTCATACCGATTAATACTTTTTTCTTTTCCATTATTTTTCCTACTTAGAGTCGCTGCCCTTAGAAATATCACGATGTTTAAAGAAGTTTGATAAAGAAGAATAATACTTTGTATCCTTCATTCCTACGTCTTCTAAGGCCTTAATTTGAATGCCTAAAGAGGTTTTAATCTGCTCTGCAATATGATCAAGGTCATCCGTTAGCGTAATGATATCTAAATCTTCTGCATCTATCATACCCTGAGGCAATAAAGTTGTTTCAATAAAGTCCATTAAAGGTTGAAAAAAGTCTACGCCAACAACAAATATTTTAACCCCTGAAACTTTTTTAGTTTGAATAAGGGTAAGCGCCTCAAAGAGTTCATCTAAGGTCCCAAATCCCCCAGGAAAAATAACATAAGCTATAGAATACTTTACTAGCATAACCTTACGTGAAAAAAAGTAATCAAAGGTACGTTCTTTTGTCGTATAAGGGTTGGCTGTTTGTTCCATTGGAAGATCTATATTTAAACCAATGGATTCAACTTCAGGGTTTTGATAAGCACCCTTATTAGCAGCTTCCATAATTCCAGGACCGCCTCCCGTAATCACATTAAATCCCGCTGCTCCAAGTTTATCACCTAAGATAACTGCTTTTTTATAATAAGCGTTATCCTTATCTGTTCTAGCTGAGCCAAAGACAGTAACAGAAGG
The DNA here is from genome assembly GCA_012963655.1 of Sulfurimonas sp. Classification (GTDB taxonomy): domain Bacteria; phylum Campylobacterota; class Campylobacteria; order Campylobacterales; family Sulfurimonadaceae. Next base: position 2,737 of record DTVI01000300.1, on the reverse strand, counting down.
TCCAAGTTCACCTAATTCATCAAAACCATGTACAAAGTCTGCAATAATTTTAAAAACAGACCAAGTGTCTGCAGATTTTATATCTTTTGCATAACGCGCTGTAATTTTCTTTTGAGCTTCTCTACGTCGTTCCATTTTGATACTCCCTTTGACCTTAATTTATCTAAGTCATTTATTTATGGCATATCTTTATTACTATATTAGAAATAAATTATATTTATATAGTATCATTATTTTATAAATAGAAGAAAGAAAGTAAAAGATGAAAAGGTAAAAGGGGTTGAAGTCACCTTTTTAGCTGATTAAGACGGTCTGTTTTTGAACCAATCGTCGTAATTTGAACACCAAAGTTTCCATCTACAATCACCACTTCGCCTTGAGCAATAACATGATCATCCACTAAAATATCTAAGGGATCATTTGCCAGTTGATTAAGCTCAATAACTGAACCAATATCCATACTTAAAACATCTCTTAAAAGCATCTTCTTTTGGCCAATACGAACACGTACAGGAAGCTTAACATCCATAATAAGGTTTATATTACCGCCTTCAGCTTGAATTTTAGCAGAAGAAGATGAAGCAGTAGCACTTGTTCCTTCTTGCTTTGGTTGAGAAACTTCTACATCATCACTAGAAGTATCTGCACCTAGGATTTCTTCAATTTTATTATCAATAATAAACATCAGTAAAGAATTGATATCGCCTAAGGAAAAGTTATACACCAACATTTTAGAATAGGCTTCAAGATTTACTTCACCGTCTTCATCAATATATTCTATATTAATGACTTTAAAGCTAAGAGTAGGAAGGTCTGCTTGAGATGTTAAAGCCGTTGAAAGGGCTGAAAGAATATTTGAGGCAATCTCTTTCGTTGCATCAAGATCTTCTTCATCCATCTCAACCTTACCTTCACCCTCACCCCCAAGCATAAGGTCACCTAAGGCAGTAGCAAGTGTAGGTGGAATAGCCATAACGGCAGAACCTCTAACATCTCCTGTAACCTCAATTGTTATCATAGCTGTAGGTGGAATGATATTTGAAACGATAGACAGTGCTTCTTCTTCTTTTAATACTAAACTAGGTGTTTGACCCGTTAAGCCTTCTATCGTAGCTATTGTTTCTAATTCAAAAAGCTTAATAAACTCATTCATCTTCATATTCCTCTTCATCTTCATCTTCATCTTCTATAGTTGCGTACATAATATCTTTAACGCCTGATATTTTTTCTTTTCTAATCTCTTCATATTTTTTAAGAACACGTTTAACATCATCTCTTTCTGTGTAAATAATTTCAGTCACCTTTATAGACTTTCTAAAACGTCTAAGACCAATTTCACCCTTAAAACGCTCTTTACCATCCACACTTAAAGAAACGATATCATCCCCACTCGCCGATAAGCGTATAATATCACCTGATGAGAGATTTAAAACATCTCTTAAGCTAAGTTCAGCAGTACCAAGGTTGGCTTCAACAGTCACCCCTGCTCCACCAATAAGAACTTGAAGTTCTTGATTACGAGACTTTTTCGAACTTGTTTCATTTAACATTAGGTCACGTGAGGCTAACTTTGGAAGGACAGGTTCAAGTGCAATTACAGGATAACAAAGGTTCATCATACCTGAACTGTGCCCAATAATAATTTCCATAACAACCATGACAACAATCTCATTTTGCGCAACAATTTGAACTACATTAGGACTAGATTCTTTTGATTCAATCGCAGGATAAACCTCTGCAACGGGTCCCCACGCCTCTTTTAGTGTAGACATCATTACACGTAAAACCGTTTCAAAAAGACTAAGTTCTATATCTGAAAATTCTCGGTTTGATTCAAAAGGTTCACCCTTACCACCTAAAAGTCTATCTAGCATAGGAAAGGCAATAGAAGGATTAATTTCTAAGACACCTGAACCTTCAAGTGGTTTCATTGAAAACACGTTAAAAGAAGTAGGATTAGGAAGTGACATTAAAAACTCGCCATAGGTCATCTGATCAACAGAATGGAGTTGAATTTCTACAATAGAACGCATAATAGCGGAGATCTGAGAAGACAAAGACCTCGCCATTTTATCGTGTATACCTCTAAAGGCACGTAACTGTTCTTTTGATACACGGTTAGGACGTTTAAAGTCATATAAGGTAATTTGCTTTTGGTGGAAGACATCTTCTTCAACCTCTAAGGCATTATCTCCCTCATCTTCAACAACGTCTAAAAGGGCATCAATCTCTTCTTGTGAAAGTATATCAGCCATTATTTTCCCCTATACTATCTCTAATCTTTTTTAATAAGGCCTTATGAATCTGAGAAATACGTGATTCTGTAATGTCTAAAACCTGTGAAATTTCTTTTAAAGAAAGTTCTTCAAAATAATATAATTGAATAATCATTTGTTCACGTTCACTATGATGTTCTAATACTCTTTCAATCACCTCAATAAGATTTTCTTTTTCTATTTTTTCTAAGGTAGAGCCTTCATTAGCTAAGGACAACTGCTCATCTATAGGCATCACCGCATAAATTTCTGAAGCAATACGGGCGTCATTAACTTTTTCTTCGCTCTCTTGAAGAATAAGGGCTAACTCAGCATTTGAAGGCTCATTTTCATTCTCAGCTAAGTATGCAGTTATCGCCTTATCTATCATTTTTATAAGCTTTCTGTTAGAACGACTAACAAGATCCAGTGAACGTAGATAATCCAACATTGAGCCATACACTCTTGTTTTAGCATAACCA
>DTVI01000299.1:3585-5632 GCA_012963655.1 Sulfurimonas sp. | reverse complement strand
ATTTGACTGTCAATCTATTTTTCGAAAGTTTCTTGATAGTCATGATTTTTTCGTGCTTCTATGCTAATTAGAGTACTTTCATCAAATAGGTCTTTTAAGGTTGATGTTGACGTACTTGGGTTTTGAGCTATTGCTAGTTTTATGTCTTCACTATCTGTCTCATCCAACAACTCTTCTAATGCTTGTGAAGGGGTATTGGGGTTTTGCGCTAGTTTATACTGTGTGTATAGTTTATCACTACCTCTTACCATTAGTTCTAATATCTCAGGACTTGTATTTGGGTGCTGTGCAATTGCTCCCATCATTTCTACCTTGTCATATCTCAATAAATATACCAAGGTCTTAGAATTGGTGTTTTGGTGTCTAGCAATAAAGGTTTTTATATCCTCGTTAATGTCTCTAGTTCTAGCTATTTTCTCTAAGACATCACTTGTTGTTGAGGGGTTTTTAGCTAACTCTAATTCTTTAGCCTGTGAAGATTCATTTTTCATTTCTTTCCTTTATCCACATATCAATAATGCAAGTCTTATATCATCGTATTCTATCTTAGACTCAAGTACTTCAAAAAGTGGTTTTAAACGGACGTTTCCATCTTCACTGAAATCATCTTTATTATTTCTCTCTATTACCTTGACTAAAGCGTCTTTAACAAGAGGAAGTGTATTTGCATCTGGTAAAAACTTATCTAAACTCAATTCAGGTTCTTTGTCTTTTAAGATGCGTAGATGATTTATAATGGTACCTTTACTAACGCCTCTACTTGTTGCTAACTCAAGTATTGTGTTAGAAGACGCTATTAGCTCTTTGGTTTGTATATGCGTAGCTGTAGCACTAGAAGTAACTACCTTCTTTTCAGACTTTAAAATGGCTTCTTGTGCTTTAATTTTATTTTCATCTGTAATACCATCTATACTTAGTATGTACGCTTCAAAAAGTTTTTCAAGATTCTCAGGTAAGACAGCAGATATCTCATTTTGAGCCTTTAAAGAGGCAGCTTTTATTCTGTCATCAATATGTAGGATAAGAGGATCTACTTTAAGAGCCATATCATTTAGACCCATTAAACGTAGTCCCTCTATGTTTTTAATACGTGAAAGTGCCACATATCCTTGCCCGACTTCAAAGGTTTTAGATAAATCTATTTCAGCAGAATCAAGGGTCATACCCTGTGACTTATGTATCGTAATAGCCCAGGCAAGTTTAAGAGGAATTTGTGAGACCTTAGCGGTCACATTACCCTTATCGTTTTCTATAGTCCAATCTTCTAAGGCAACCTTGATTAAAGCTCCATAGGATGTTTTAACAATAGGTAGACCTGTTTCCTTATCAAAATCAATTACAACACCTGTAGTACCGTTTACGTAGCCCAGTTCATTGTTGTTTTTAATAAACATCACTACGGCATCTTTTTTAAGAGTCATCACTTCTAAAACAAGTGAGGACTTAAATATCTTCTCAATGTTTTTAGATGTTCCTTCTGACTTATATTTAAATATATATGGTGTGTTGTTTAATTTATTTAACTCATCATTATTGATTCTATCTACATCCATATTATGTGTGTAAAGCTTTGTTGGTGTAAAGTCAAAGCCTAGGTCTTTATGATGTCTTGAGTTTAAAATGTCATAGGTGTTATTTGAAACACTCCCACTTCTAATCTCATCTAATATAGAAATCAAAACATTATCGTCTTGTCTAAACTTTTCTTGTAGATAACAGGTCTTTAATTGTAGCTCTTTCCAAGAGGATGCTTGCCAGGCAAAGCGTTTATCTTTAGGCACTCTTGAGATGGGAGGAAGTTGGAAGAAGTCTCCAGAAAGGATTGTTTGAACCCCACCAAAAGGAATGTCATTTTCTTTAAAGGCTCTAAGTATTTGATCCATGCACAAAAATATCTCAGGAGATACCATTGAGATTTCATCAATGATAAGAACCTTTAGTTTAGAAAACCTTGTTTGTAAATATTTCTTATCTAACATTGAGTCAATGTATTCATCATCTATAGCATCACGTATACCTAAGCTAAAAAATGAGTGTATAGTCTGCC
>DTVI01000299.1:0-3575 GCA_012963655.1 Sulfurimonas sp. | reverse complement strand
TGTAAATGAGAAGCTGCTATACCAGTAGGTGCAACAATGGTAGGAATGATTTTTCTTGATTTTAAGTAAAAGGTATATTTGTTTAGAAGGTAGGTTTTACCTGTTCCTGCAGAACCGGTAATAAAAACATTATTACCCGTTTTTAGTATATTTAATGCTGTATCTTGCAAATTATTAGTTACCCTCTAGCATAGTAGTTTCATAGCTTTTACACACGGTAAGGGTAAAAGCCATTATATCTTGCATAGAATTCATATTATTTGTCCCTTAGTAGCTGTGATTATAACGAAACACCTTCACTATTAACGTTTTATTAAAATAAGTCCAATAACACCAAAAACTATAGAAATAGTATATTTTATGAGTGCCTTATTACTAAGGCTTGCATTAATTTCGTTTGAAAGAGATGCGCTTATTCCTTGAGATTGACTGTATCCCATATATGCGGCGATTAGGGCTAAGACTAATGAAGCTATCCCTATAATCTTGTTTTTTGACATTTGCTACCTTTTAAAATGGTTTTTGTCCGATGTAATTTCCCGCAGGTGTATACTGACATACCCATACTTGAGAGTCATCATCACATTGATACGCTGCACATCCTACTTCTTTTGTATCTTTCCAAACGACTTGAGTATAATGCCCACACATTTGTCCTTCTTCGCAGGTGTTGTTCATATAATCATAATATTTGATCTCATCATACCAGTCTTGAACAGGCTTTTTATCGTCTATATTTTGAGCTGAACGTGTTACATGCCATTGTTTTTCGTCTGAGCGTTTTGTTTTACTAATACTAGCACTCGCCCAAAATAAATTTTCACCAAACCGCCCATGAGAATGCACCATCTTACATCCCTGCTCTTGTGCTAGATGCAAGGCCCATGTTTGAGAACTCATATCTAACATCTTCGAATATTTCAAAGGTGCATTAAAGTGCTTAGCACGTAAGTCATTATGAATCTGTAAAATGTTGTTTTTGTCAATTTTTATAAAGTCTGCTGCTAAAAAAAATGGTAGAAGTAATATTAAGAATTTGATTTTATCACCTTTAAATCATTCTTAGAAGATGTTTTTAATAGATAAGGGCATGAGAATTAACTCAAATACCCTTCTCTAGTTTACAGGAAGGTCAAGGACACGCTTGATTTCAACTTTTAACTCTGGCATGATATTTTCAGCCTTGTTTGCCATCCATTCTAGGTATGAACGATCTTCACCTACTACGTCTGCAGGAGCTTTTCCCTTGTACTTTCCAAAGCCTATCATTAATGAGGCCTTGTCTTTCATCATGTCATAATAGTACTGGAAGCTATATTTTAAATCTTGGTCAAGGTCAAATGTTTCTAACATGTAAGCTAGACTTCTTCTTTCACTAGTAGCTACTTCTTCAATGCGCTTTCCTTTATGCTTTCCAAATGGCATTAAATCCATAAGGATAGGCTTAGAACACATTTCTATCATTGTTTCTTCATCTGGCGTTCTCTCATCATTTAATAAATAATCATAAAAGTTTTTAAGAACAATAACATCTCCAAGAGCATCATGGGCTGCGATTTCTACACCTAACTCTTTCATTTGAGCTGCTTCTTTTTTGTATAAACCATTTGCATATCTATTATATTGTAAGCCATGTGGATCTTCATGAAAAAAGAATCTATGCATTCTAAAGGTATCTACAAGTTGCATCTTTGATTCAAAGCCTTCTTTAGCAAGCATACCAAGATCAAACTCTGCACTTTGAATAATGATAAGATTTTCAGCAGTATTTAACTCATGTAAACGAGAAAGGCCCTTAAGCTCAGCACAGGTAGGTTTACCTTCTAACTCTTCAGGAACGATATGGTGAATAGCCATAGCATCAAACTTAATTGGAAGGGGTGCTTGACAAAATTCATTATGAACTTCTTCAATCTTTCCTTGCGCGTCACATACGATATATGATAATTGGATAATACGGTCTTCTTCAAGAACACCTGTTGTTTCTGTGTCTAAAATAATTATTTTGTTTACTGACATGTTTTGTCCTGATTATATAAGTTATGAAAGGATAACTAAAAAAGGCTTGTGAAGAGATTGTCCTTATCTTTTCTCTTCATTGAAGGTAAAAGCACCAGGGTAATGGGCACTAGGGTCAATGTTTAATGAGACTATCTCAATATCTAAAGCAGGCTCAGGTACTTCACTACTTCTATCAATTTCTAAGGCTTGGACTTGAGGTTCAAATATATCTTCGTTTCTCTTATCAACCCCATTTTTAAAGTTTTTAATATCTTCACTTAAGGTCTTACTTTTCATCCGCAAATGATTAACCTCTTCTATCATTTCATCTACTTTTATATGTTCTAAACCTAATTCTTGAGAAAGAACTTCTTTTTCAGTTGTAATGCGTGAAATCCCATCACTAAGATATAATACTTTTTCATCAAGTGCCATATTCTTCGTCACAAGATCACCATTATCATTAACTAAAGTATTACTCTCATCAGTTAAATTTGTATACAAATTTTGAAGTCCTTGGTGCTCAAATTCTAGCTGTTCAATATTTTTTTGCACGGTTTCAAACTTCTTTCTATTTATACTACTTCTAATGTGCAAGGAGAGGATTTTCCTCTTTATTAGGTTATGCCCCTAAAGCATTTAATACCCCTTCCTTTTTAGTTAATAAATTTTGAACAACCTTGCGCCTAGTGACTAGAAATTCACCCATCATTTATTAAACAGTATAATTACATAAAAGGTTTATACTATGAAAATCCACTTCGTCCTTATTGGTTTATTTTTCACATCATTGGCAAACGCGCAAAATTTAAAAACTGACTTACACTTTGGTCTATCATCCGCAACAAATGAATATCAAGATTTTTCAACTGAAAGAGGAACAAGTCACAACTTTGGAATAGGATTGGGCTATACAACACAAAGTAATATAATAATTGGAGTAAGTTTTGATTATGAATATATAGATATCTCTCCTTCAATAGAGCCTAATACGGACGCAATAGGCCTAGATGTCAAGCTAGGTTATCAAATGTCTGATTTCAGTGCCTACGGCCTTATAGGGGTTAAAGCTTCAAGCTTCGAAGATAGTGGCTTTTATGGGTTTGGCTATGGAGTGGGCATGCAATGGGATATAAGTAAAGACTACGGCTTCAACCTACAGTATAAAAAATATTCCCTTCATAATACCGACCTTCTTGATTATGATTACTCTACAATTGGTTTAAATTTTCTACTTCTTTATTAAATAATTTTTAGATACATTTACACATTCTTCCCCAAATGCTATACCTTTTGTTCAACATACAACAAAAGGAAGTTTATGAAAAATAAACGTATTAACCTAAACAACATACTTGATGAAGAAATCAAAGCTTGCAAAAGAGAAGTAAAACCTATACACATTAATCTTGTCAAAGAGGGCGATGTGCATGTTGGGGTTTTACCTTTTACTTTAACAAGTGGAGAATACTTACATACAAGTGCAGGATTAAAAGAAGAGATTGTGACCGTAACATCAGAACATAGCCTTTTGTCGTAACCTCGTATGTTGTTTTAATACAGATTATTTAGCC
>DTVI01000298.1 GCA_012963655.1 Sulfurimonas sp. | reverse complement strand
ATTTTAAGTTCTCAAAAGATAATTATTTAATAGTTAGACTTTTTTATTTTCAAATAATAAAAAAGCGAGTAAATAGACTATTGTCAATCCAATAACTAAGATCCATGGATTAATCCCCCATAAATCTGGAAGTGTTACTGCCCCTGGTCCTCCCCAATCTGGTAAGAACTCAAGAATACTATCATAAGTATATGAAAAGAATGTTGCACCAGCTAGCATACCCAATAAACCAATACCAGCATCTAAACTACCATTTCCCAAGGCTACAGTAGCAGTACCGGGACAAAACCCAAATATTGCCCAGCCTATACCAAAAAAGATACCACCAAAGATTGCATCTTGCCAAAATAGTGGTTTAGGCTTAAACTCCATAATCCCTAGCGCAGAAAGTGTGTAAAAACCAAACATAGTAATAATAACTGATGAAAGCATAAATTTAAAGATAGTCATGTCCTTAAATCTCATGGCATTAATTTGAACTTCATATTTTCCCATATTGGCTATTTGAAATAAGGCACCAATAGTCATACCAACAAGTAAAGCAATAAATAACTCCATTACATATCCCTTTTATAGATAATATTTGCAACGATAACGGCCACAATAAAAAATATACCAAGTGAGATGAAACTACTAGCCGATAGTTGGGCCATACCACTTAATCCATGTCCGGAAGGACATCCATGTGCCCATCTTGCACCAAATATAATTAAGAACCCTCCTATGAATGCAGCGATAAATCTTTTTGTGGTTGATGCACCAAAGCGTTTTTCCCAGAGTTTAGGAATAGTGCTTTTTCGAAACTCTTTTTTATATAATGCAAGGGCTAATGCACCAAAAAAAGTTCCAAGAAGTGTCATGGTTTGCCAATCAATACTGGGAACATAAGTGCAGTAGACTGAACATTGATGTACCTGTTCCGATAAACCTATGTTCTCTTGAATAAGACCAGACACTCGAACGAATGACGTTGAAGTACCTTGAAACTTCTCATAAACAAAAGCCATGAGGACTAAGACTACACCATTCAGTGCACCAGCAATATAGGGGGTATATTTTTTCATAACAGCTCCATCTATCTGTAGGATGAGAAGATAACTAAAATAGAGTTTCTTAGCCCATCTGAACTTCATTGTATAGGAATATCAGTAAATGTTTTCTGAATATTAAGAATAACTGACTTTTATAAGGAAACTCTATTCAGTGATATTAGTAATGATCTTTTTTATAGTATTTTGAGCCTAATAGAGTACTTGAATACTTTTTTTATCTAATATTTTTGAGGATTTCACCAAATTTCCTACAGATTGATGTGCAAAAATTATTTTATTTGAATTTTTTTCTTGTAAATAATTTGTATACAGGGGGCATATCCCCCTGCTTCTGGATACTCTAATACTACGTAGTAAAGTACTTGTAATTTACAAATGGAGTAGATACTGTAAAAATCAAAGGGACTATCTTCGGTTTCATCTTTAGAGATAAGTGCAAGGCTAAGAACAGATAAAGGAAGCAAACCTAAAAATAAGACCCTACCACTCACAAGGCCAAACACTAAAGAAATAAGAAATAAAACACCCCAAACTCTAAAATCACGTTTTACCCAAAAACTGACAATAGAAAAGAGTAAAAATATATATGTCAAAAGAGAAAGAGGATCACTAAATAAAGTCTCATAAATCATCTTTGTTTCCCCTTCTAGAATATAAATGTAATATACAAGAAAAATATAAAAATCTGATTTAACATAAAAAAAGATATTCAGACAAAGGTATGTTCCCTGCTAAAGATTTAGCCATAAAAGTGTATATTTCCTTTATGATTACAAAACTATTTATCGATGGCAGTGTTAACCCTCAACAAAGATTAGGCTTTGGGGCCTATCTTAGTCTTAGAGATGAAGATAAGGCAAGTGAAGTACATCTAAAACTGTTTAAAGACACCTCTTCAACCCAACTAGAACTAGAAACATTTTTATGGGTAATAGAAGAAATAAATATAGAAACAGAACTAAGTATCTACACAGACTGCCAAAATATAATAGGCCTACCCTCAAGACGGGAAAAACTAGAAAAGTCCAACTACCATACTAAAACAGGCAAACCCATAAAACACAAAGAACTCTATAAAAAGTTCTTCTGTCTTACAGACAAATACCCCTGTACCTTCATAAAAGTAAAAGGCCATAAGAAGTCTCATTTAAAAGACCCAATCGACAAACTCTTTACCCTTGTGGATAAAGGCTCACGGGATGCATTAAGGAAGTATGTACTAAAAATGTAGAGCACCTATACTAATACAATTATTACCTCGCCAAAATTTTTATAATTTCTGACATTCAAATTTAACTTCAAGTAATGGAAACACTATTTATGCAATAAATAGACAAGACTTAACTCTTATTAAAACCTTTAAAGTAGGTATTGGTGTAGGTCCCCTTCTTTTTGCACAAGAGAAGGTCATTATTACAAACAACTTTGATGCCTGAAAAATAGTTTATAATTCAAACACCTATTTAGAAAATGGAAAACTCTTGCAATCCCATAGTTCTTGGATTAAGGAGGGAAAGCTTTATTTCATTGCTAGTTCTGATAAAAAGTTTGTTGAAGTTGATTTAAGTACTAATACAGTGACGAGAACAGCTGACTTAGGTGAAACGTATTCTCTAATGGGTACAAAAATCACTGAAAAATTTGAGCTTTCTCTAAAATATAAAAACTAAATACCTTCATAGTTCTGGGGCCTAATACCTATTAAACCAAAATAATAGGTATTGTGTCCCCCCAATTTTCATATTACACTTGCAAATGCAACGTTCAAAGATGGTACAAATCGTAAAAATATTTCACTTTTTACCTTTAGCCGTACACCTATACAGACTAACTTTAAAGTATGTTAAGACATTATAATAACGAGTACAGCAGAGCTTAAATAATGTATGATAAATAATAAAAGTATTCTGTGAAGGTTTAGATTTATGAATCGTGAGGGGCAAGAGTCCCTCATGATATTTTCACCTTTTTAGATAACAGGTATTTCTGTTTCTATTTTAAGGATTACACTGTAGTCTTCTGCGCTTGAGTACACTGTAAAGTTGTGACCATCTTCAGTTGTTTGTGTTTGTGTCCATTCAGTACTGTCTTTTAAGCTCACACTATCAGATTCATCACCAAGAATAGTTAAGGTGTTATTTGAATCTGTCATCTCTAGTACATCTGCTGCTGAGATATTTAAAAGATTATTATCTCCTGTAGTTAAGTCTATACTTTCAATGTTTTTGATGTTATCAACATTTGCAAAGTCAATAAATTCTGTTCCGTGAAGGACAAGCGTATCAAAACCAACTCCACCATCAAGACCTGCAAGATCATAACTTAGGTTTTGATCTGGTGTTTCTTCTAAGTGTAACACTAAGTCCCCACTTACACTCTCACCATCAGTACTCATAGCATTAATATGTAAGTTTTCTACCTGGCCTTCAGTTTGAGCATTAATACCTACCGTGTAGCTGTATGAACCCGTATCAAAGTTAATTACAAAGATTCCATCATTACTTGTTGTAATGTCTTGATTATTATACAAGTCATAGCTATAAGTTATTCCATCAATTTCTACCGAATCAATACGTCCCCCATCTGCGCCTAAAGAGATAACCGTTCCATCAACATCAAAACCAAGAAGTGAGCCGGTTACGCTTGATATAGTTGAAAGAAGCGCTGCATCTAGGTCTGTAGCTGAAGAGATAACTTGAGTATCTGCTGCACCACCAATGGCTTGTAAGCTAGCTAAATCTACCCTCGTTCCCATTCCAATTGCAAAGGTTTTATCATAATTTGCATCTGCATAAGTTTCCCAAGTACTTTGTTCCCCACTGCTTAAGGCACCACCATCATTTGGTTCTCCATCTGAAATAAAGTAAAAGAAACTATCATCTGATTCTGGTGCTCCTGTAATACTTTCTACATTAGAGATAGCCTCATCATACATAGTTCCACCCTCAGCAGTTAAGCTATTTATATAAGAAATAGCATCTGCTGCACTTAACCATTCAGAAGCAATAGCAGAACTCTCAAATGCAACCACTTTAACATTTACATCACCTTGTTCCGCATAAGTATTAATAAGATTAGTCAAAGCTTCTTTCGCAAGATCAATGCGAACCGTATCTGGATCAAAAGACGACCCCGTTGGTCTATGACCTTCTGCATCCCAAGCCATACTCCCTGAAACATCTAGAGTTAATACAAGGTTCGTTACGTTAGTATGAGAAGCGTCTGCATTTAGGTATTTGTCTCCACTTTGTCCACTTATAGCAACATCATCAACAATGCTAATATTTAAATCTGAACTTGAGCTATTTCCCGCATCATCTGTTAATGTAAATGTAAAGGCGTCTTGTGTATTTGAACCTGCATTTTCTAAGATATAAAGATAATCACCCTCATTATATGTAATCCCGTCTTGAATTGTCTGTGCTGTTGCTAAATATAAACTACCTTCATCTGTTGTAATTACTAGGATATCAGAGTTTTCTTCCCAGACTATAGCTGCTTGACCCGCTAAACTTAGACCTGAGATACTTGAGCCATCTGTACTACCTTGTCCCTCTAAGATATTACCTGAAACACTGCGTCCATCAAGAGAGGGATTGGTTCCAATATCTAAGGCAGATTCATTAACACTAGCACTAATACTACTTAAGATTCCTGCACTTAGATCAATAATAACATCTTCACTTGTAGTAGAAAGGTTACCCGCTGTATCTGCTACTACAGAAGCATCCACTAACATGGTACTTCCATCAACAACGTCTCCAACCACAATATCTACCCCAAAAGTAAAGTCAGCTAAGGCTGTAGTTTCATAGCTAACTCCATTAAAACTTACTACAATGACTGTACCTTCAAGTGCGGTTGTTGTTCCTGTTACACGAATAGAACCTTCTGATTCACTTTTGTTAATAAAATTATCACTAATTTCATCTAAGCTTATAACCGCGTCTTTACCGCCTATACCCGTTCCAGTACCATCATCACCATTAACATCTCTGTCTAAGATAACATTCTCACTATCAGTCGCTAAGTTACCAGCTAAGTCAGCCGATACTTCTGCACTAACTATATAAGTACCATCGGCATAGAGTGCAAAGGTACCTGCTGGAATGTCTAAGCTAAATTCTCCATCTATCACTTCTGTTGTTCCAAAAAGAATACCATCTACACGAATACTCACTATGTTTCCATTAAGCGCTGTACTTGTACCTGTAATCGAGATTATCTCGCCATCTGCTTCTTGTGCATTAATATAATTATCACTAATCTCATTTAAAGAAATAACAGCATCCTTACCATTTAGACCCGTTCCTGTTCCATCATCTCCATTATTTCCTGTATCCACAACAATGTTTTGAGTAGCAGTACTTGTATTTCCTGCTGGGTCTGAAATAGTTGCTATAAGCTCATAGTTTCCATCACTTAAAGATGTATCTTGAAGATCAATTGACCATGCATTACCTGTAATACTTGGTGTATATAAAACACCTCCAATAGTAACATTTATGTTATTTCCATTTACATTATCAAAAGTACCTGAAACTACTAGTGTTGTGTCAGTAGTAATAAAGTCAGCATTATTGCTTCCGGTATCTTCTGTAA
>DTVI01000297.1:8679-19888 GCA_012963655.1 Sulfurimonas sp. | reverse complement strand
TAATGACATGATTCACAAGTTTTACAAAAAAGGTAAACGTGTTGATAAAGACTGGATGGGAATCAAGTTTGAATTTACTGGTAATGTTTCTTTTGATGAATGTACGAAAGAAGATTACATTATACAAATGGATCAAAAACTAAGTGATGCTGGTGTACTTGGTTCATTTGAGTATAATTGTGAAATCTTCAAGGTTAGAAAGGGTAATGATGGCCTTTTTGAAATGGTATTTGCTACGAATGAAGTATCTGAATCTATTCAAACACTTAAGGCTAAAAACGTTATCTTGTCTGTTGGTCGTATGGGTAAGCCAAATAAGCCAAAATATAAATTTCCAAAAGAGATTAAATCACTGCTTAATTTCAATCTTTCTAAGGTTCAAAATGGTGAACACGTTATGATTATTGGTGGTGGTGATACTGCAGGTGAGTATGCTTATGGTTTGGTAGAACTAGAAGATATGCAAGACTGTGTAGTTACACTTAACTACCGTAAAGCAGAAATCACTCGTATGAATCCTAAGAATACTGAAATATGTACTGAGTACCTTGATAAGGGTAAGATTCTTAATAAAATGGGTGTTGATGTTGAAAGCGTTGAACCTTCATCTGCTGGAAAGATTCAAGTGAACTTTACAGATGGTACAACTGCTGAATACGACAGAGCTGTTTATGCACTTGGGGGAACGACTCCTAAAGACATCCTTGTTAACTCTGGTGTTAAAACGGGGGAATTTGATATTCCTGTTTATGATGAAAAGACATTTGAAACAAATGTTGAAGGTCTTTATACTATTGGCGATGTTGTTACCAATAAAGGTAGTATTGCACTTGGATTTAATCATGCTGGTAGCGCTGTAAAACATATTTCTGAAAATTTAAAATAATTCATTTTATCATGTTCCCGTAAACATGGTAAATGTCTAGACCTAGCATAAAAACTTAATTACATATACACAGAACACTTTTTTGGCTTGCATAGTTCTTATAAAGCAATCTTCTTATATCATGAGATAAAATAAATATTTATGCAAAAGAATATATAGTACAATAAATAGACTATCAACAGGAGAAGAAGTGAAACACCTAATAAATTTTATTGAAGTAGAAAAAGTTAAAGAAGCTAGTATTTACGAACATTTAAAATGTTCTGAGAATGAGGGAAAAATTCTTCAGTATATGACTAAGAAGTTTGTTGGGGGAGTTGAGGATCATATTGTTTCTGAGATGTTGCAAGATATTTTTGGTGAAGATGATTATGTTTATCTAGATTTTTTGGGGACGGTAAAGTCAGCTTTAGAGTCGGGCTGGTTGATTCAGCAGTCTTTTCAACCTTTGAAAATTTCTGACATGTCACATCTGGAACTTTTAAATTCTGCTGTTTCACTCACTCCTTCTTTTTTAAAGTTACTTGAAGAAGGGAATTCTGAAGTTGATATTCCTGAAGTAAAGGCTTATGAAGATCATTTGGAATATTTACAAGATCAATTCTTTCGTATTGAGTCTTATCAGAAAATGAGTTCTATTCGCCATAATGTTAATGAAAATGCCTTGGGTATTTCTCGGGTTAAAAATAAGCTTGAGCTTCTTGAAAAGCGGATTGAAGATAGACTCTCGGTTACTAAACAAGAAGTTGTTTTAGAGAAGTTTTTTAAGCAGAAGAAACTTGTAGATAAAGAACAAATAATCTTCCTTGCGCTGTTAAAAGAAGAATACTCGGCTGGGGATAATAACCTTAGAGAGATGAATAATCTTATAGACCTGATTTCTTTAGATGAATATGAACGTATTAAAAATCGCTCACTTCTTGAAGATGGTGCATTACTTATTGAAGATGATTTGATTGATTATGAAGAGATGTTAAATCCTTTTGGTGGTATTTCTAGGGCTTTTTATATTGTTGATGATGTACTTCAAGAAATTATTCATCCTCAAAAGAAGAAAAAAGTTAGAAAGCTAAAACTTGATTCTGTTATAAAAGACCAAGATATTTTTGAACTTGTTGAACCTCAAACATCTTTAGATGATGTTGTGCTTCATCCTAAGACAAGTGAAACACTAAATTCTCTTATGCGTCAAGTTGATAAGGAAGTGGTAGCTCGCTTGCATGAGTGGGGTGTTAAAGAAAAAAAGTCTGGGATTGATGCTCGTGTTATGTTTTATGGTCATCCAGGTACAGGTAAAACTATGACAGCTTATTCTTTAGCAAAGTCACTGAAACGTCAAGTTTTAGTCTTTGATTGTTCTAAAATTCTTTCTATGTATGTGGGTGAGAGTGAAAAGAATGTGCGTAAGATATTTGACACCTATTATGATTTGACACACAAGACAAAGTCAGAGCCAATTTTGTTACTTAATGAAGCGGATCAGTTTCTTGGTTCACGCTCTCAAGGTGTTACAACTTCGTCTGATCAGATGCATAATCAGATGCAAAATATATTTTTAGAACAAATTGAGAATTTTGAGGGTTTATTAGTTGCAACAACTAACTTACTTGAGAATATTGATCCGGCTTTTTCTCGTAGATTTAATTATAAGATAGAATTTAAAAAGCCTTCTAAGGCACAAAGAATCCAGCTTTGGGAAAAGATGTTACCAGAAAATGCACCTTATTCAGATGATATTGATATTGATCTCTTAGCTGATTATGCTTTAACTGGTGGACAGATTTCTTTAGTTATTAAAAATACTGCTTACATTGTTGCTGCAAGAAAAGAAGCAGTTTTCTGCCATTGTGACTTTATAAAAGAGATTGAGAAAGAAAAGTCAGGTACTTTTGATTCTGAGAAATCTATGGGTTTTATGAATAATTAGAACGAATAATAATAGGGTGGAACATACCCTATCTTAGACTAGTGTTTCTATATGTTACAAGATATTTCTCCTGCAATAAATTATCATCTCCCTTTAATGCTATTTTTGTTACCATGTCGCCATTATGTCTATTTATGTAGAAAACGGCAAAAAGTCTTAGCAAAGTCTTTAGTCATGGAGTTAACTACATAATTTAAGAAAGGTTTTTATGGAACATATTCCTACTGCTCACCCGTATTTTGGGGTGTTTGTACTATTTGTAGTTACGTTTGGAGCATTTTGGGCGACAACAGTAGCCGCACGTTGGGCTTCTCACAAGCTTGCAGCAAAAACATCTGAAAAGATTAAATTGTCTATTTATGAGTGTGGACCTGAGGTTACTAAGCAACCTAACCGTATTTCTACTCAGTTTTATCTTTTTGCACTTTTATTTCTTCTTTTTGATGTAGAAGTTGTATTTATGTTCCCATGGGCTATTGACTTTAAGTTATTAGGCTGGTTCGGGTTTGTTGAGATGTTATTATTTATCTTATTGCTTACAATTGGTTTTGTATACGCATGGAAAAAAGGAGCGCTTGAATGGCACAGCATCAAGTAAATTATACACAAGATGGAGGTTTGCCAGTAGCGCTTACTTCTGTTGATAAAATCGTTAACTGGGGACGTTCAAATTCACTTTGGGCAATGACTTATGGTCTTGCTTGTTGTGGTATTGAGATGATGGCCTCTGGTGCATCACGTTATGACTTTGACCGTTTTGGAACAATCTTCCGCGCGTCTCCACGTCAGTCAGATCTTATGATCGTTGCAGGAACTTTGACTAAGAAGCATGCTGAATTTATTAAGCGTCTTTATGATCAAATGCCAGAACCTAGATGGGTAATCTCTATGGGTTCTTGTGCAAATACTGGTGGTATGTTTAATACATATGCAACTGTTCAAGGTGTTGATAGAGTTATTCCTGTTGATTTATACCTTCCAGGTTGTGCACCTCGTCCTGAAACACTTCAGTACGCTGTAATGATGCTTCAAAAGAAGATTCGTTCAGAAAAAGCCGGTAAATCACAACGTCAAAAGAGGTTAGTATAATGAGAAAATATACACCTAAAGACAATGTACAAAAGAAACCGTATTACACAGACCGTTACTGGGTAGCTCCTCAGGTTCCTAAATTTGATGTATCTTCAGATGAAGTTTTTGCAGCAGACTTAGCAGCTATCAAAGCCGTAGCTGAAGTTAAAGAAGCATATATCCAAGTTGAACAAATGGTTGTTATTATTAACCCAGATGATAACTTCAAAGTAGCTCAAGCGCTTAAAGAAGTTTGTGATTATAATCAACTATCTGAACTTTCAGCAATTGACTGGATAGCAGATAAAGGGCAGTTTGAAGTATTTTATCAATTCCTTTCTATGAGTAAGCGTAAGCGTCTTCGTATTAAGTGTTTTATTGATCAAAACCAAGCTGTTGAATCTCTTAACCCTCTTTACCGTTCTGCGGACTGGGCTGAGCGTGAGATGTATGACATGTTAGGTGTTAAGGTTAATAACCACCCTTACTTCAAACGTATCCTTATGCCAGATGACTGGGTTGGACATCCACTTCTTAAGACTTATCCTTTACAGGGTGATGAAGCAGCTTCATGGTATGAAGTTGACCGTATATACGGAAAAGAAGCTAGAGATATTATTGGGCCTGAAAATCGTGACCCTGCAATGGTTGACCGTTATGATACTGAGCGCTTTACGCGTCTTGGACATGAGGTTGCTAAGGGAACTGAGTACGATAAAGACCAAGCTGAAACTAAACAAACTTACCAAGAAGAAGGGGGCGTTTTCGCTCTTTCTAAATTTATAGAAGACGATGCTGTAATTATTACAGATCGTAAGCGTTAGGATTGATATGCAACAACCAAATAGATTAAGACCATTTTTTGAAAATATCAGCTTTGACCGTAAAGATAACGAAATGGTTATCAACTTCGGTCCTCAGCATCCATCAGCTCACGGTCAGCTTCGTCTGATCCTTCACCTACAACAAGAGCAGATTACTAAGGCTCATCCAGATATTGGTTACCTTCACCGTGGTATGGAGAAGATGGCAGAAAACATGATTTATAATGAATTCTTGCCAACAACTGACCGTATGGATTATATTGCTTCAAGCTCAAACAATTATGGTTTCGCACTAGCAGTTGAAAAGCTTATCGCAGTAGAAGTACCTCGTCGTGCTAAAGTAATTCGTATGATGCTTCTAGAAATCAACAGACTTATGTCTCACCTTTTCTGGTTAGCAACTACAGCTCTTGATATTGGTGCTATGACAGTATTCTTATACGCTTTCCGTGAGCGTGAATACCTAATGGACATCATTGAAGATTATTGTGGAGCTAGACTAACTCACTCATCAATTCGTATTGGTGGTGTGCCTCTAGATATTCCTGATAACTTTATTCCAGATCTTAAAGCTTTCCTTGATAAGTTCCCTCAAGATCTTAAAGATTATGAAGACCTTCTTGACACTAACCGTATTTGGTTAATGCGTATGGAAAATGTTGGTGTTATCTCTAAAGAGATGGCGTCTTCATGGGGTTGTTCAGGTGTTATGCTTAGATGTGCTGGAATTGAATGGGATATTCGTAAAGAAGAGCCTTATGAGCTTTATGACGAAGTTGAATTTGATGTACCTGTTTCTGATAAGGGCGATAACTATGCGCGCTACAAGCTTTATATGGCTGAGATGCGTGAGTCTTCTAAGATTCTTTATCAAACTATGGATATGTACAAGAAATGTGTTGAAAACAATGAGACTAAACTTATGGCTCACGCTCCTCAATTCATCTCAGCACCTAAGATTGATATCATGACTCAAAACTACTCTTTGATGCAACACTTTGTATTAGTAACTCAGGGTATGCGTCCTCCAGTAGGAGAAGTGTATATTCCAACTGAATCACCTAAGGGTGAACTTGGTTTTTACATCAATTCTCAGGGTGGTCCTTACCCTTACCGTCTTAAAATGCGTGCACCGTCTTTCTGGCATACAGGTATTTTAACTGACCTTCTTCCGGGTGTTATGATTCCCGATGTTGTATCTATTATTGGTACTACAAACATTGTATTTGGTGAGGTTGATAGATAATGAAAAGATATGACTTAAGACACTTAAAAGCGGACTTTGATGACCGTATGAAAGAAATTGTTACTAAGGAGATTACTCCTGGTGAAGTAATTATCTTCTTATTTGAAATCGGTGACTTCTCAGGAATTCAACGATCAGCAGATATGATGAAAGAATGTGGTTGTGAATTATTAAACTCTTTAAAGTTTAATGAGGTCGACTGGACTCTAGTAGTTAAGAAGTAAAAATTATGAATAATGTCAATGCCTTAGAGTTGTTAAGCGAAGCTAGACATTACATGTATGATTTTAAAAATGATGCTAATAAAGATGAAGTGGCCTTTGAGACAACAAATGAAGAAGAAATGATTCTTCAAGAGTTAAAATTGAAATATGGCTACCGACTTGTAAACGCAGGATACAAAGCTGTTGCATTCAATGATCTTGAAAATGACAGTATAGAAAATTATGATGAATACCGTTATAAACGTGTAAATTTGGAGGAAGTTAATGAGTAAACTAGTTACAATTAATATTGATGGAAAAGAGATTGAAACGGAAGAGGGTACGTTTATTTTAAACGCTGCTCGTGCCAATGATATCTTTGTTCCGGCAATTTGTTATTTAACGCGTTGTAGTCCAACGCTTGCATGTCGTATCTGTTTAGTTGAAGCAGATGGCAAACAAGTGTATGCATGTAACGCAAAAGCTAAAGATGGCATGCAAGTTACAACATCAACAGAAAACATTGAACTTGAGCGTAGAGCTATTATGGAAGTTTATGATGTAAATCATCCTCTTCAATGTGGTGTTTGTGATCAATCAGGTGACTGTGAACTACAAAACTATACGTTAGAACTTGGTGTTGATTCTCAGTCATACACTGTTCCTGATGTTGCACGTCCAGTTTTAGATTGGGGTCATATTCATTATGATGCTGGACTTTGTATTGTATGTGAACGCTGTGTAACAGTTTGTAAGGATATGATTGGTGATAACTCACTTAAGACTATCCCTAGAGGGGCTGAAGGTATTTCAGATGATCAAAAAGAGTCTATGCCTAAAGACGCCTATGCTATGTGGAATAAACTTAATAAGTCTATCATTGGATTAACAGCTGGCGGTGACATGCTTGATTGTACTTCTTGTGGAGAATGTGCTTCGGTTTGTCCAGTTGGTGCTCTTGTTGATACAGACTTTATGTATACATCAAATTCTTGGGAGCTTAATAAGGTTCCTTCAACGTGTGCTCATTGTTCTGCTGGTTGTCAGATTACTTATGATGTTAAGCATGGTTCGATTTCAGAAACAGAAGATAAGATTTACCGTGTAACTAACGAATGGAACTATGTTTCACTTTGTGGTGCGGGACGTTATGGTTTTGATTATGAAAATAGAAATGTTGTTAAAGATGAAGTTGCCTTTGCTAACGCTCTTGCTGCTTTTGAAAAAGCTGATACTATTAAATTTACATCAACTATTACAAACGAAGAAGCTCATATTCTTCAAACTTTAAAAGAAACTAAGGGTTACAAGCTTGTAAATCCTGAAGCGAGAGCTTTCCAGACTTTCTTAAAAGATTATTCTGAAATTTCTGGAACTGCAGTTTATGGTTCAGATCTAAAAGTAGCTCATGACTCAAACTTCATTGTTTCAGTTGGATCTGCTCTTAAAACAGATAATCCAAATGCAAGATATGCATTTAACAATTCAATGACTATGAATAAGGGTGCTGGTTTATACTTCCACCCAGTAGTTGATCCAGTTGTAAATCAAATGAGTAAGTCAGTAATGTCTATTACTCACGCTCCACTTCAAGAAGAAGCAGCACTTTACCTTATCTTAGACTTGTTTGCTAAGAAAGATGCTCTTCCTTCATCTGTAACTGAATACTTAGCTAGTTTTCATTCAACTAAGACAATTACCGTAACTGAAACTATTAAAGAAAAAGTTATTACTATTGTTAAAGAGATGAAAGTTAATGAAGAAACTGGTGTTGAAGAAGAAGTTGAAGTAGAAAAGTCAAAGATGGTTCCTAAGAAAGTTGAAAAAGAAGTAGAAGTTGATGAAAATGCACTTCTATCTCTTCTAAATGCTCCTGTTGACTTCGAAGAAAAAATGGAAAAATTCTTAAAGAAGAAAGATGCTTTCTCTTTAATTGTTGGACCAGATTTATATACTCACCCAGCTTCTAAAAACCTTGCTCGTTTATGTGCATTGATTGAAAAGTATACCTCGTTTGAATTAGTAATGATTCCAACATTAACTAATACACTTGGTGTTTCTCAAATCTGTGATTTAGATGATGAAGCAGGTTCATATGCTGTTGGTTATAACACAAAGGCTGACTTTACATTATCTGCTCTTGGTGAAGGTGACTTAGATATGCCAGCAATGAATCAGCAAGAAGGAACAATGACGTCTATTAATAAACGTGTTAATCCTACAAATGCTGCTCTTAGTTATGGTGGATATGAGTTAAATGACCTTGCTAATGCACTTGGAATGAATGCTGCCCTTACTATTGATTATACTGAAGCACTTCCAACTTCAAAAGGTTTCAAATCTGAGAAGTTTGATAACCTAGATAATTATTATGAAAATGATGGTACTGAAAAGCGCGGTTATATTCTTGATGCTGTTAAGGCTACTGCTGGTTCTGATGAATCAGTTGCTGCATTTAATGATTCAACAATTGAAAAAGCACTTTACCTTGCTAATCCTGTTCGTCAGTTTTCTGACTTTACAGCTAAGGCACACCAGTCTAAGGAAAAGCCAGGTCTTCATGCCTCTCAAGCTTACTTAGATGCTAATGGTATTGCTGAAGGTGATAAGGTCAAGGTTTCTACAGCTAAGGGAACTCTTGAAGTTGAAGTTAGCCACGATCATTTCATTGATGGTGAGATAGCTTATATCACTACTTTTGATTCTAAACTAAACTCTGAGGCTCTGTTTGACGGTTACCGTTTCACTGCAGCTTCAATTGAAAAGGTATAAATATGGAAACAGCATATTTTATTGAAACGATCATCAAGATCGTTACAATCTTACTTGTATTCTCTGCTCTTGCGGGTATAGGGACATACTTTGAACGTAAGATTCTTGCATTTATGCAAAGACGTCTTGGGCCAATGGTTGTTGGACCTTATGGTATTGCCCAAGTAGCGGCGGATGGTATTAAACTGTTCACTAAAGAAGATATTATCCCAACAAATGTTGTGGCTAAAATCTTTAAAATTGCTCCTGTTATTACAGCAGCAACAGCATTTATGGCAGCAGCAGCTATTCCATTTATGCCTTCTTTTACAGTTCCGTTTACAGATTATGTTGTAAACCCAATTGTTGCAGATATTAATGTTGGTGTTTTATACGTTCTAGCAGTAATGGCAGTAGGTTTATACGGTCCTTTATTAGGTGGTATGGCTTCAGCAAATAAGTACTCTCTTCTTTCAGCGGCGCGTGGTGCGGCAGTATTTATCTCTTATGAGGTTATTACAGGTCTTTCACTTATTGCTCCACTAATGATGATTGGTTCATTTTCTTTAATTGATATGAATAACTTTCAAAATGATGGTTACTGGATGGTAGTTTATCAACCTGTAGCAATGATTCTTTTCGTAATCGCGGGATTTGCTGAAACAGGTAGAACACCTTTTCACCTTGTAGCAAATGATCACGAAATTATTGATGGTTTTGGTACTGAGTATTCAGGTATGAGATGGGGTCTTTTCTTCATCGGTGAGTATGCAAATATGTTCTTCTATGCCTTCTTAATCTCAATCATCTTCTTTGGTGGTTTTGGTGACGGAACAGGTTTAGGCGCACTTGCACTTCTTGGTAAGGTTGCTTTTTGGTTCTTCTTCTTCTTATGGACACGTGCTGCGTGGCCAGATATTAGACCGGATCAACTGATGAGCTTATGTTGGAAAATTTTAATGCCACTAGCAGTGATTAACGTAGTTATCACTGGCTTTGTGTTGATGTTTTAAGGGTATATGATGAGTAAATTACCAAGTTTAGAAAACTTTAAAGATAGAAATGTAGGCGAAGATTCTGCTTACTACATGGTTGATATTGAAAAATATGCTGAAACTCCAATGGAGAAATTTAAGCAGGCAGTAAGCCGTACATTTAGACTAGAGCTATTTGTTGGTTTATACGTTGTTATGCGTGAGATGTTAAAATTTGACATTCACACAGTTCAGTATCCAGCTGAGAAATTGCCTATTGGTCCACGTTACCGCGCGGTTCATGAAATGCAAAGACTTTGGGAATCAGGTACTGAAAGATGTATTGGTTGTGGTCTTTGTGAAAAGATTTGTATCTCTGACTGTATCCGTATGGATACTAGAATTGATGAAAACTCACGTAAAGAAGTTACTGAATATACGATTAACCTTGGTCGTTGTATCTTCTGTGGTTATTGTGCTGAAGTATGTCCAGAACTTGCAATTGTTCATGGTGGAAGATATGAAAATGTATCTGAACAACGTGCTCACTTCCTTGAGTTTGAAGACATGTTAACACCACTTGATATGGCAATCTCAGGAAAAGTAGCTGAGTATCCAGGTTTTGGTGCTATTACACCTAATGAAGACGCGAGCGTTACTAAAACGCCTCTTGCGTACTAAGGAGATATGAATGTTTGAATTTTTAGCTTTTTATCTGTTTGCATTTTTAACGGTAGCAATGTTTTACATTACTGTAACAACTAGCCATTCTTTATATGCATTAACAGCTTTAGCGGCAGGAATGATCTTCATCTCTGCTTTTTACTTTATGTTAAACGCAGACTTTATGGGCGTTGTTCAACTTATTGTTTACGCGGGTGCGGTTATGGCACTTTATTCTTTTGGAATGATGTTTTTTGATACAACAAGAGAAATACATGAAAAGAAGTCTAACTCAACTGTAGTTTTTGGTCTTGGTGTAATGGCAACACTTGTTACTGTTGCTATGATTGTTGTTCCAGTTCTTGGAGTAAATATCGAAGCACATTACGCGATTGATCCTGCTATTGGTAACTCACAAGCAATTGGTCTTGTTCTTTTTACTAAGTACCTTGTTCCTTTTGAAGTTGCAGCAGTTATGTTACTGGTTGCAATGATTGCAGGTATTGTACTTGCAAGTAAGAAAATGGATGAGTCTTATTCTGAATTATCAGAAGAAGAAATTGATGCTAAAGAAGCGGAGGGTATTGCGTAATGATGGAAATCACTTTAACACATTATCTTGTACTTTCAACAGTGCTTTTTGCAATTGGTCTTATCGGTGTTA
>DTVI01000297.1:0-8669 GCA_012963655.1 Sulfurimonas sp. | reverse complement strand
TCATGTTATCAAGATCAATAGTGTTATGCGTCGTAAAAACCTTTTATTACTGTTTTTTGCTACAGAGATTTTATTAAACTCGGTAAATATCGCCCTAGTTGCGATTTCACACTTTTATGGTGATTTTACAGGTCAAATGTTCGCATTTTTCATTATCGCTATTGCCGCTTCAGAAGTTGCGGTTGGTCTTGGTCTTTTAGTCTTATGGTTCAAACGCTATAACACTATTGATCTTGATAACATGACACAGATGAAAGGGTAATTTAGATGGAAATGCTTTTATATATCGCTCTATTTTCTCCGCTTGTAGGTTCTCTTACAGCGGGTCTTTTTGGTGCACAAAAGAAGACACTGTTTACAGGTGTTTTTGCTTCAGGGATGCTGTTTACAGCTTTTATCTCTTCGCTTCTTCTTTTAACTCAAGTTCTTCAAGGGCACACAGTTCATGTTGAAATGATGACCTGGATTGCAACTGGTGACTTATATGTACCATTTGGTTTCGTAGTAAATGAAGTTACAGTTACAATGATGATGGTTGTGACAACAGTTTCTACTGTTGTTCACGTATATGCAATTGGTTACATGGATCACGATAAGTCATTCAACCGTTTCTTTGCTTACCTTTCAGCATTTGTTTTCTCAATGATGATACTTGTTATGTCTGATAATCTTCTTGGCCTGTTTATTGGTTGGGAAGGTGTTGGTGTTTGTTCTTGGTTACTAATTGGTTTTTGGTATCACAAAGAATCTGCTACTTGGGCAGCTAACGAAGCGTTCATTATGAACCGTATTGCGGATCTTGCAATGCTTGTTGGTATTTTCACACTTTACTGGAATATGGGAACTATCTCTTATGATGGTATCTTTGCTGGTGTTGCTACGGCAGACCACGATATGCTTGTTGTTGCAGCGTCTTTCTTATTTGTTGGGGCTATGGGTAAATCAGCTCAGTTTCCACTTCATACATGGCTTGCTGACGCAATGGAAGGTCCTACTCCGGTATCGGCACTTATCCACGCGGCAACTATGGTTACAGCGGGTGTTTATCTTGTTGTTAGAATGAGCCCTTTATATGACATGGTTCCTGAAGTAGGTATTGTAATTGCATCTTTAGGTGCTTTTGTTGCAATGTTTGCTGCTTCTATGGCTCTTGTTAATAGAGATATGAAACGTATCATTGCTTACTCAACACTATCTCAGTTAGGTTACATGTTCGTAGCTGCTGGTCTTGGTGCTTATTGGGTTGCTCTTTTCCACCTTATGGCTCATGCATTCTTTAAAGCACTATTATTTCTTGGTGCTGGTAATGTTATGCACGCAATGAGTGACGAACTTGATCCATTTAAAATGGGTGGACTGAAGAAGGTTATGCCAGGTACATTTTGGATGATGACTCTTGCTTCTATTGCTTTAGCAGGTTTCTTCCCATTTGCTGGTTTCTTCTCTAAAGATTTAATTCTTGAAGTTGCTTTTGTTGGTCACCACCCAATTCTTTATACCGTTCTTCTTTTAACTGCTGGTTTAACTGCTTTCTATTCATTTAGACTTGCATTCTTAATCTTTACAGGTGAAGAACGTTACAAGCTATTTGGTTTTCATCCACATGAAGCATATAAGTATATGTTAGTGGCTATGAGTCCACTTCTTATCCTTGCAATCATTGCTGGTTTCTTATTTAAGGGAACTTTTTATGACATGATTATTGCTATGCTTCCAGCTGGGGAATATCATGTTCATAATGCAGTCACATATTGGATCATGACTATAGGTACTCAACTTTTTGTTGGTGGTGCTGTTTTATACGCATGGATCAAATATAAAGACGCAAAAATTGATAAGAAAGTTGAAGAAGGATTCTTCTACCAGCTTCTTTTTAACCAGTACTACATTCCGAAAATCTATGATGAAGTTTTCTCTAAGCCTTACATGGAACTTTCTAAAATGTGTTGGAAGTTAGATAACACTGTTGTTGATGCAACAGTTGATGGAATTGCAGGTATATTTTATGGTACGGCTAAGAAAACACACACTATGCAAGATGGTAACTTATCGTCTATGCTTAAGTGGATGGTTGTTGGTTTAGTAATTATGCTTGTTTTCGCTGCAATTGTAGTAAGTGGTGACACTATCTACGTATTATTACAAACATATGTTGCTCCAGTTTTAGAAGCTGTTGTTGGCATGATTAAAAGTATAGGACACTAGAATGATAGAAAATATTTTATCTATATTAATCTTCTTTCCATTCGTAGCAGCAATGCTTGGATTCATGGTAAACAAAGATTCAATGCGCGCGTATGGTATAGCAGTTTCAGGGATTGAGTTCGCTCTTTCTTTATGGTTATGGTATGAGTTTGATGGCTCAAATGGTGGATTTCAATTCACAGAAATGATAGCGTTAGTCCCTGCATTTGGTATCTCTTACCAATTAGGTCTTGATGGTATCTCTTTATTTATCGTGATTATGTCTACACTTATTACCTTCATTGGTATTATGTCATTGACTGAAAAGCGTGATGTTAAGAACATGATTATTACTCTTCTTGTTTTAGAGATGACTATGGTTGGTGTTTTTGTTTCACTTGACGCGATTTTATTTTATGTATTCTGGGAACTTTCTCTTGTACCGATGTTATATCTTATCGGTGCATGGGGTGGACCAAAGCGTATTTACGCTTCAATCAAGTTCTTCTTATACACATTTACTGGTTCACTAGTAATGCTTGTGGGTATGATCTTCATGGCCTACCTTTACCAGCAAGCAACAGGTCATTGGTCATTCTCTATCACTGAGTGGTACAGAGTTGTTTTACCTATGGACATTCAAACATGGTTATTCTTAGCATTCTTCTTAGGATTTGCTATTAAGGTTCCAATGTTTCCTTTCCATACTTGGTTACCATATGCTCACGGGCAAGCACCAACTATTGGTTCTGTTATCCTTGCAGCGGTTTTACTTAAGATGGGTACTTATGGTTTTGTGCGTTTATCATTACCATTATTTCCAGACGCAGCAGTTTATTTCATTCCTTTAGTAGTAACAATGTCATTAATCATGATTATCTATACTGCAATGGTTGCTTATGCTCAAGAAGATATTAAACAAGTAATTGCATATTCTTCAGTATCGCACATGGGTGTTATTGTTCTTGGAACATTTGCACTAAACATTGAAGGAATCACTGGTTCAATCTTTTTAATGATTGGTCATGGTATTGTTTCAGGTGCTCTGTTCTTACTCGTTGGTGTTATTTATGACAGACGTCATACAAAGATTATGTCTGAGTTTGGGGGTCTAGCGAAAGTTATGCCAGCATACGCAACCATCTTTGGTGTAATGATGATGGCTTCTGTTGGTCTTCCTCTTACGATTAACTTCGTTGGTGAATTCCTATCACTTCTAGGTCTTTTCAAAGTATCTCCTACCTACGCTTTAATTGCAGGAACTGCAATTATCGTTGGTGCTATCTACATGTTAGCAGCATACAAGAAAGTGTTCTTTGGAAATGTTACTAAGAAAGAAAATGAAGATCTTAAAGATGTTAATAAGACGGAATTACTAGGTCTTATTCCTTTAGTTATCATTGCTATTTGGTTAGGAATTTATCCTAAACCATTATTAGATCCAATTGATGCATCAGTTCGTGAAAACGTTCTTAACATCATGTACCAAAAAGTAAACACAGAAATGGGAACAGAAGAAGCTCGTGCTTTAATTTCTGATCCATATGCTGTAAAAGAAAAAGTTGTTGTGGCTGTTGCTCCTAAAAAGCACGCTGCACCTGCTCATCATACTGAAGGAGGGCACCACTAATGTTAGAAGCAGTAAATGTAAGTTTCGCATCTTTAAACATGCCTACGCTTTACCCAATGCTTATTGCAATTGGCGGAGCACTTTTAATTCTTATTATCGATCTTATTAAAGGTGGATTACACAAGTCATTATATGTAATGATTACTCTACTTGTTTTAGCACTTGACTTAGGTGCTGTTTTAGACTTCGTTGGTGTTTTTCAAACAACAGGCGCAGTTCGTGGTTTCTTTGATGTAATGTTAATGGATGGTATTGCTATAGTGGCTCAAATAATTATGATTATTGCTTCTATGTTATTTATCCTTTTAGCACTTACGAACCAAAGATTTCAAGAATACAGATATGCAGAGTATTTTGCTCTTTTCTTATTTGTAATTTCTGGTCTTCAGTTCATGGTTGCTACAGATAACCTTATCTTAGTATTTGTTGGTTTAGAGACGTCTTCTTTAGCGCTTTACCCATTAATAGCTATGCACGGTAAGCGTAACTCTTTTGAAGCAGCAGCTAAGTACTTTACTATGGGCGCATTAGCAGCTGGTTTCTATGCTTTTGGTGCAATGATTTTATATGCACTATCTGGTTCAGTAGAAATTGCTCAAATTGCAACTACTATTACAACAAATGGTATTGATACTGGTTCAACAATCTTAATTATTGTGGCTACTATCTTCTTATTATCTGCCTTTGCTTTCAAGCTTGGTTTAGTTCCATTTCATACATGGACACCAGACGTTTACCAAGGTTCAACTGCAGCCTTAGCTGGGTTCATGTCAATTGTTCCAAAACTAGCAGCCTTTGTTGTTGCTATGCGTCTTTTTGAGTTCTTAATGGACACAGAAATATTCTGGATTGAGATGATGTTATATGCTATCGTTGTTGTTACAATGACGATGTCAAATATTTGGGCTCTTGTTCAAACAGATGCTAAGCGTATGCTTGGTTATTCATCTATCTCACATGCTGGATTCGTAATGGCAGCTGTACTTATTGGTACAACACATGCAAACACTGCATTGTTTCTTTACTGGACATTATTTGCATTTGCTAACCTAGGTGCATTTGCAATGTTATGGATGACACATGAAAAGCAACATGACCATGCATCTGATGATAGTTTTGAAAAATTCTCAGGAATGATCAAGACATCACCATTTACTGCAGTTATGATGGCATTATTTATGTTTTCTCTTGCAGGTATCCCACCATTTGCTCTATTTTGGGGTAAGATTTATATGTTAAGTGCAGCAGTAACAGGCGGGTACATTGTACTTGCTCTTATTATGGCACTTAACTCTGCAATTGCAGCCTTCTATTATGTTAAGTTAATCATATACATGTTCATGAAAGAGCCTGTAAATGGAAACTATGCTGTAAACGATTCAAATGTTCTACGTACTGTTATCGGGACAGCAGCAGTGTTTACTGTAGCTTCTGTGTTATCAGTTAGCCCCCTTATGGAATTCATCGCTAAGATGGTTTATAATAGCGGGTACTAAACACCTATTCTACTAGCCTTTTGGCTGGTAGCTTCTTTTTTCTCTTTCAATACATTTTAGCAACAAGAATATTCCTCATTATCTTTAAGAAAATAGATATATAAAAGTACTTAACAAAAATAGTAATCAACTTAGTGACGGGGCCATTAATTCAATTTAACCCTAATTAAGCACTAAAATAATTGAGGATGGAAGACCTGGCACCATTATTTATGTATCAACTAGGTAATTAACAAGTATCACTGCTGTTTATAATTTTTAATATAATTTTTAATTGTTCTTTTAAATTTACTTTTTTCTTCTTCTCTATACTTTATATATAGACTTAGATCATAAAGAAGAACTTTGCTTAGCCAAACCTGTCTTGATCATACAATTGTATGAATTGCTGAGTTGATCAGGGCTGATTTTAGAAGTCTAATGAAAGGTATGAGCTGAAGTGTTTCATAATTGTATTAATGTTATTTTTAACTGCTGTCTTTGCAAATGTGTCAGGAAAAGATAAGTTGGAAATGAAAAAAAAGGCCGAAAGAATAGCCATAAATATGGTTTTTTCTAAAGAAATAACATTCGCAAATATTCAAATAAACTGTAGTTCTCAAGTGCATAAAGTGCTAAGACCAAATACCGGATTTGATGTCGAAGAAGTTGGCAGAAAATATTGTGTTCGAGGATGGAAAATCTTACAATAAGATCTTGAAAAGTTTAAGGGATAGGGTCTTAAATTTGATATAGCTAAGGATAGATATTTTCTTCTTCCTCATATAAGAGAATACATCCCAGTTAACAGATTAAAGAAAATCACGTAACATGGGGTATAAAGGAAACAATAGTAGCCTCTATTGTTAGATAAGACTAAGCCTTAAGAGTACTCATCTTAACTTTAACCTTATCTGCCGCCATATCTACACGTTTAAATCTACCATGATCAGTAGCCGCTTTTTTTGCAATTTCAAGAAGTGCTAGTGTTGCTTCTAATTCTTCATAAGTATCACTTAACTTACCATCAATAGCATTCTTTACATCTAAAGTTTCTTGTTCTGTCATTTTATATTCCTTGTATTTTTGTAATTATACCCCATGGTATAATTATTGTTCTAACTTTTTATGCACAAACAATTTCGACCTGAATAGATTTGAATGCTGCTGTCATAATAAGCTCATCACTTTTGTCACCAAAGATATGGTTTAGTTTTGTGCTTACATGGTGAAATGTTGTATACAGTGTTTTTGGTTTCACCTTATCGGTAAACTTAACAGTTAATGGATTAGTTTCTCCAAACTCTGTTTTTAAGATAACTTGCTTACTTGTAAAGTCAGCTGCATCATCTGGATGTGCTAACAGTGTGTCTTCTGTATGCTTTTTCATTAGTTTTTCAGTGTATTTAGTTTGTGCTGAGTTATTGTAGTGAGCCATACTTCTACCTGTAGTTAGGTGGTAGCCTTTAAGTGACGCAGTCGTGATCTCTTCTACCATACCTGAAAGGGTATAACCATGGTATCTAAAGGCACCAATTCCATCTTGTGTTCTAAAGTCTTCTCTGTGAAGTACTGGTGTGCCTGTTCCATCTTCTAGAATAGGCCATGAAATACCCACTTTTTCATTATCTCTAAGTACTTTATATGAAGCACCTTTAAATCTATTTGGAGCAACTTTACGTACATCTTCCCAAATATCTTCAGATGAATTAAAGCCAAAACCTCCACCCATTTTCTCATCAAGAAGTTTAATAACTTCCCAGTCATCAGGTAGGTCAGATTCTACTAAAGGTGTTGAAAGGTGAACCTTTCTCATAGCATTGATATAAGTACCTGTTTTTTCATAAATTGACTTAACACCAACAACAATGTCAGCGCGCTGTGCAATATCTGTCATAAATAACTCTTGAACAAAGATTAGCTCAAGATTTTCAAATGCTTTGATAAGTTTGTTAAGGTTTGGATGAATATGAGTTAAATCTTCACCAATGTTAAGTACCCCACGAATAGTACCGTCAAGCATTCCGTCAACAAGCTGAGGCGTCATAAGACCAACCTCTTTTGGTGCTTGGTAATCCGGTGCGTAATAAGGAAGCATACCCATGTCACAAACACCTTGAACATTTGTTTGTCCACGAAGAGGCATGATCCCAGCTCCATCTTTACCAATGTTACCTGTCATTAATGCAAGGTGAACAATAGCCATAACTGCGTATGAACCATCTACATGTTCTGTAATTCCAAGTCCCCAAAGAATTAAAGACTTTTTAGCTGCATACTCTCTTGCAATTTCAGGAAGCATATCTGCTAGGTATTCATATCCTTCTACATTTCTAAAATATTCTGGATTTGCATAAGGGTCTTTTAAAATATTTTCTTTAAAGTGCTCAAAGTTTTTTGTTCTATTTTTGATGAAGTCTGTACAATATAGTTCTTCAGTGATAATAGTATAAGCAATCATATTTAAAACAAGTAGGTTAGACTCATGTGGTGTAATTGCTTTATATTTTGAAAATTTATGAAGCTTGATTTCACGTACATCAAAGGTTGCGATAGGCGTACCCTTTTGAGCCGCTTTAATCATACGGTTAGCAACAATAGGGTGAGCTTCCGTAGTGTTTGAACCCATAACGATCATAAATTCAGTTTGATAAATATCATCAAATGGGTTAGATGCTGCACCTTCACCAATAGTAAGTCTCATACCTTTTAGTGAAGGAGAATGACATACTCTTGCACAGTTATCAACATGTGGAGAGTCTAGTGTATAACGTGTAAACTTTTGGAAATAATAAGCAGACTCACAAGAACTTCTTGCTCCACCAAGTGAACATACAGACTTACGACCATACTTTGCTTGGATGTCTTTTAGCTTCATAGCTCCAGCAGTAGTAGCCGCTTCTAAGTCAGACTCATACCAAGTATCATCTAGTTCAGTTAAGGTATCAGCTATAACTTCTTTAATATGAGGGTTTTTATCTAAGAAACTTTTACGAATTCTAGGAGCTTTAATTCTTGCTTCAGAATCAACAAAGTCAAATCCATATTTACCCTTAACACAAAGGTTACCTTCAGAGGTAGCTCCATCAGGACGTGCAAAAATCTTTTTGATTTTATTTTCTTTTACATCTACGTGAGCAGCAATATCACAGCCAACACCACAGTATGCACATACACTATCTATAGTTTTTATATTTTCCATATTTTCCATGATGAAATCCCTAATATATTATTAATTTGGAATTTTACAGTTTTCGCCTTAAACCCAAAGTTTAGTAAATTGTTCGCTTAAATGATTAAATGAAATCTAAGAAAAATAAGATAATGATATACTTAAAGGAGGAATGATACTAAGCTAAAAGAGCCTATTTTAGGACTAG
>DTVI01000296.1 GCA_012963655.1 Sulfurimonas sp. | reverse complement strand
CAAACATATTATTTGATTACACGAACCGCGCAAAGGCAAGAGCCTATGATTTCACGCCGCTTTCAGGAGTGGCCAATTCGACAACCGTTTTTTGCAATGAATCCGGAAAATACTCGGTCTATAAAAGCGACCGGTATGGCTTTAACAATGACAACAAAGCCTACGACAACAATGTCCAAATATTAATGTTGGGGGATTCTTTCGCTCAAGGGGCATGCGTGCAGGAGGGAGAAGATATTGCAAGCAGATTAAGAGATTGGGGGTACAACACTATTAATACGGGCATGGCGGGAATTGGCCCATTAATTGAACTCGCCATCTTAAGAGAGTATGGTCCACATTTACACCCCAAAAAAATTCTTATATTATATTATGGGAATGACATTTACAATCTGGGGGTTGAAATTAACCACCCCTTGTTAATTAAATATTTGGACCCTGATTTCTCGCAAAATTTATTTCATCGCCAACCAGAAATCAACGGGTTTTTGACTAACTTTATAAAAACTCGCGAAAGTTTTTTTTCGCGAAACTTAGTAAATTATAAAAACTACCTCACACTCTTTAATTTAAGACAATTCTTGGGGTTTTCAGGAACCGTCGCTTATAATAAACCGCAACTAAACTTATCTTCCTATAAAGAAGTTTTAGAAAAAATTTTGCTGGAATCTGAACGGTTGGAAGCCCAACTCTTTTTTGTTTACCTGCCTGGATTAAAGGATTTGGCGGGAGAGTCCCCCGTCAAATTGCGAGAAGAGGTACTGTCTATTGTTAAGGGCCTGCAAATTCCTATAGTAGATTTTTTTAAAGAACTTAAGAAAGATAAAGACCCTGCAAAATATTTTTCATTTAGGATGGACAAGCATTATAACGCTCAGGGTTATAAAAAACTCGCCCGGTTAATAGAGGGCCAAGTTCTACAAATCAATCATCAGCTGAGGGTTGGGGCTGACCTGCCCCAAAAAAACTGAGCCAAGTTGCGTGTTAGTGTTCAAATCAATAGAACCTCACCTCTATTCTGTACCGAGCATCCTAGGCTGAAGTATTGGCAGATAAAAAAAATTCTGCTATCGAAGAAAAAAAACTCACCCAATATATTAATGACCAACAAATAACAAACCTCATACATTTCACTCCGGTAGCTAATCTAGAAAGTATTCTGCAATTTGGACTAATACCAAGATCACTCTTAGAGAAAAAAGCTATAAGGATTTATATGAAACCTAGATTTCCTGGCGTTCATGGGCCAGCCGGACTTAGAGGGGCTATCTGCTTATCAATATCTAATTCGGACCATGAAGTTTTCTCCAATATATGCAAAAACAACCCTGAAAATTTAGCGGTTCTTATATTTTGTATGGAACCAATTTTAAAG
>DTVI01000295.1:1058-1385 GCA_012963655.1 Sulfurimonas sp. | reverse complement strand
TTATATAAAAGAGAATTTTTTTTTGTAGTTATACCTATTAACGTGATCTTGTTTCTATTCGCATACGATGCAATTGGTTTAAGTTCTGCAGTTTCACCAGAATTACTTATTAATATCAAAATATCTTTTTTTGAAATACTGCCAAGATCTCCATGAGAACAATCGCTTGCAGATAAAGCGAAGCTCGGTGCCCCAACAGAAGATAAAGAAGCAGCTATTTGTGATGCAACGTGGCCACTTTTTCCAACACCAATTAAAATAGTTTTTGAAGTGCACTCCCCAATTAATTTAACAGCCTGATTAAATGCATTCCCAATTGATTTTTTT
>DTVI01000295.1:0-1017 GCA_012963655.1 Sulfurimonas sp. | reverse complement strand
TTTTAATTTTTGTAAAGCTAATATTTGAAGATTTATTGTGTCTTGTGCATGCTTTTTATAATTTTCTTTTTTCATTTAATGACTCCAAACATCTTGAGGGATTAAAGCTAAATCAAGGTCAACACGTATTTTTAGATATTTTAAAGCTTCTTTATAAAGTTCAATTCTGTTTTCTCTTACTAAAATTTTATTTAGTTCTTCATGTATTCTATGTAAGTGAACAACATCTGTAGCTGAATATTTTAATTGTTCTGGGTCTAAATTTTTTTTACCCCAATCAGAGCTTTGTTTTTGTTTACTTATATCGACACCAATAAATTCCTTTACAAGTGTTTTATAAGAATGTTGATCAGAATATCCTCTTGCTATACGACTTTGAAGTTTAGAACATTCTACATTTTCCACATTGATTTTTAAATAATACTTAATCATCTCAAGATCTTTCCTGGCGTAATGAAAAATTTTTTTTTTATTAGTGTCCAATAGTAATTTAATAAGATTTGGAGCCTTATATGTTTGTCTATTTAGTTGAACGATATGAACTTCTTTAGAATTTGATGAGCAAAGTTGAATTAAGCAAAGTTTATCTTTTCCCGGAGTTAAACCTGTAAATTCTGAATCACATGCTACAATAGGTCCTAGGCTTAAATTTTCTGGTAGATCTTCTTTGTGTAGTTTAATATCTGTACTCATTTTATAATTATATATATATGAAACCTAAAAATTGTCTAATTTTTGGCGCCTCCGGATTAATTGGGCGTAATTTAATAAGAAAGTTAACTCAAAATAATTTTAAAGTTACTGCTGTAACAAGAAACATTCATCAAAAGGGATATTTATTAAAAACTCAAGGTAATCCAGGGTATATAGAAATTATTGAAAGCAGCATATTTGATGAAAATAAAATTAGAGGCTTAATAAAAAAAGCCGATATATGCATAAACTTAATAGGAATTCTGTATCAAAAAGGTAAAATTAATACTTTTGAAAATATTCATGAAAAATTTCCAAAATTAT
>DTVI01000294.1 GCA_012963655.1 Sulfurimonas sp. | reverse complement strand
CTGATTTTCCTGCTTTTCCTGACTTCCCCACTGACCATTCAATACACTCAAAACGGTTTCCAGTTTCAACGTGCAGTGCAGGGAAAAACTACTTGTGAAGAAGATGATGAAGATTGTAAAGAGGGTGAGGAGGAGGAGGAAGAGGATAGTGATGAGGATGAAGATGATGACAAAAGTAAAGATGGCGATGAGGAAGTGGAAGAGGATAACGATAAAGATGATAATGGTGAGGATGATGATGACGGCGATCGTGACCCGAATGCTGAAAATAATAGGGATAGTATAATTACAATCGACAGCAAGTATATTTCTCCTTCATCACCGACTGTCTGCAAAACTGCCGTAACTGTAGTCGGAACCGTTGGTGGCTCAGTAGCAAATAAGGTGACACCGTCTTTAGCAAAAAGCGCTAACTATGCTAAAGGCATAACTGTATTTGGAATTAACATATTGGCAACTGCTGAGGTAGCAGATGAAAAACTTTTACACGCCGCAAACATTACGGCTGAGCTGATTGACAACAATGAAGACGGCAAGCCTGACAATACATGTGTAACCGCAGTACTGGGTATACTGGATGGATACGTGAGCATGTATAATCAGGCTGAAGGTAATTCAGTTGAGATAAACTCAGATCCACTTGACGAAACTGGAGCAGTAGGAACCGGACTCGGAGCATATGAAACTGTGAATAATTATGCAGATGGTGAAAGCCATGACGCGAGTATTGAGGAAATTTTTCATTTAATTTCTCAACGGGGTTACTCAACGGTTTATCCAAAGGTTTTTGGAGAATCTAATACTTCTACATCCTCTTTGGCCAAAGCAATGGATCTTGCGAGAGGCGGTGAACAAAGATGCGCAAAAGAGGAATGTAACTGGAAATATAATAACACCTCTTGTCCAGTCTGGTCAGATTTAGTGGATTCAGGCGACGCCTGGTACTTTTATGCAGACCCGACTGCTGACTATGCCACCATGATGACCGAATATATTTATTGGACAGTCAGTTCAAATTTTGGTATGCATGACTCTTCCGCGGGACGTAAAAAAGCAAAAGCAGAATGGTGCCCCAATACTAAAAAACTCCTCAAAGCCCAGGATCCTGCTGTGTTCAAATTAGTAAATGATCCTAAGTACGCATTCCCCACTGTTTTACCAAATGCGGATTATTCCTTTTATAAATTCAAAACTTCGGACATTAATACTTTCTGAAAAACTTTTTAAAAGAGCTCAGCAGACTAATGTAAAAATATCTGTAGCTCTGGATAATCAACTCTATATATCTCACTGGTATACAGAAATTCAAAATGGGACTTTTGACAAACTGAAAGGAAAGTATGCGTTACCCATTTAAAGTTAGTTTTCTAATATTACTAATTTTTCCT
>DTVI01000293.1 GCA_012963655.1 Sulfurimonas sp. | reverse complement strand
TATATGGATGGAAAAATTGATGGCGTAACTGTTATTTATAACGGTTTTAAAAATGCTCTTACGCAAGAGTTACACGTCACTCAAGTCCTTCCAATCGCAGTTTCTTGTGATGATACGGCTAAGCCGACATCAGTACTTGAAATTGAAGCAGAAGATAATGAAAAAATGTTAAATTCACTTATTGCAAAATATGTTGAATATAATATGTATTATGCGTTAATCGATTCTGTTGCTGCTGAGCATTCTGCTCGTATGCAAGCAATGGACGCGGCTACAAATAATGCAAAAGATTTAGTTAAAACACTGAAGGTTAAGTTTAATAAGGCTCGTCAGGGTGCTATTACAACTGAACTAATTGAAATTATCAGCGGCGTGGAGTCGATGAAATAATAATGGAGGCTAATATGGCAGGTAAGATTATTCAAATTACTGGTCCGGTTGTAGATGTAGATTTTACAGATACACTTCCGGCTATTAATGATGCATTAGAAGTTAAATATAGCATTGAAGGAAAAGACGTACGTCTTGTTCTTGAAGTTGCAGCACATATCGGTGACGGTCGTGTAAGAACGATCGCTATGGATATGTCTGAAGGTTTAGTACGTGGAATGGAAGTTGTAGCAACTGGTGCTCCAATTAGCGTTCCTGTTGGAGACGCTGTTCTTGGACGTATCTTCAACGTAATTGGTGAGACTATTGATGGTGGAGAGC
Organism: Sulfurimonas sp.; assembly: GCA_012963655.1. GTDB lineage: Bacteria > Campylobacterota > Campylobacteria > Campylobacterales > Sulfurimonadaceae. Next base: position 19,342 of record DTVI01000293.1, on the reverse strand, counting down.
AGGTTCCTGCTTCTGAGCCTACTTGGTCTATTCACCGTGATCCTCCAGCTCTTGTAGATCAGTCTACTAAGACAGAGATGTTTGAAACTGGTATTAAGGTAGTTGACCTTATCGCTCCTTACGCTAAGGGTGGTAAAGTTGGTCTATTTGGTGGTGCTGGTGTTGGTAAAACAGTTATCATCATGGAGCTTATTCACAACGTTGCACACGGGCATGACGGTTTATCTGTTTTCGCTGGTGTTGGTGAAAGAACTCGTGAAGGAAATGACCTTTACTACGAGATGAAAGATTCAAACGTTCTGGACAAAGTTGCACTGTGCTACGGTCAAATGTCTGAGCCTCCAGGAGCACGTAACCGTATCGCGCTTACTGGTCTTACTATGGCTGAGTATTTCCGTGATGAAAAAGGACTTGATGTACTTATGTTCATCGATAATATTTTCCGTTTCGCTCAATCTGGTTCAGAAATGTCTGCACTTCTTGGACGTATCCCTTCAGCAGTTGGTTACCAACCAACACTTGCTCGTGAGATGGGTGCTCTTCAAGATCGTATTACATCTACGAACAAGGGTTCAATTACTTCTGTTCAAGCAGTATATGTTCCTGCGGATGATTTAACCGATCCAGCTCCTGCTTCTGTATTTGCTCACTTAGATGCAAAAACAGTTCTTAATCGTAAGATTGCTGAAAAGGGTATTTATCCTGCAGTTGATCCTCTTGATTCAAGCTCTAGACTACTTGATCCAGCGATTATTGGTGAAGATCATTATGCAGTAGCTCGTGGTATTCAGCAAACATTACAAAAGTATAAAGACCTACAAGATATCATTGCGATTCTTGGTATGGATGAGCTTTCTGAAGACGACAAAAATATCGTTGAACGTGCTCGTAAGATTGAGAAATTCCTTTCTCAGCCTTTCTTTGTTGCTGAAGTATTTACAGGTGCACCTGGTAAATACGTTAAACTTGAAGACACAATTGCTGGCTTCAAGGGTATCTTAGCTGGTGAGTTTGATCACATGCCAGAGTCTGCTTTCTACATGGTTGGAAATATGGACGAAGCTATCGCTAAATACGAGAAAAATAAATAGGAGTTTTAATGAACACTCTTAACTTAGAAATCGTAACACCAAGTGGTGTTATCTTTACTGGACCTGTAACTGAGGTTACTCTTCCAGGTGAAGAAGGCGAATTTGGTGTTCTTCCTGAACATTCATCTATTACAACGCTTTTAGAAGCAGGTGTAGTTGATTTTATTAAAGAAGATAAGACTAAAGAATCTGTTGTTATTAACTGGGGCCATGTTCAAGTTGATGAAAGAAAGGTTATTGTTTTAGCAGATGGAGCTGTTGCTCTTCGTGGTGACAATGAAAGTGATATTGCGACTGCTCTTGCAGATGCAAAATCACTTGTTGAAGCTGCTTCAAACAATGCTGTAACTATTGCAGCTGTTTCTGCAAAGCTAGAAACTGCTGCTCAGAATTTAATCTAATGTTTCAGTCGTTTTCGACATTCATAGCAGACTCACACCCCGTAACACTTTTAGTGTTGGGTGTGCTTTCTATCTACTTCATTTCCATTACATGGACATTCATCTATCGTTATTTTTCTTTATCATCATGGATTAATGAAGAAAAAGAATCTCTTGAATCTTTATTAATGGACTCAAATTCAGTGTCTCCTCTTTCTTATATTGATCCTTTTATCAAACGTTCAAGTAACTTAACGAAAGAGATTTTAGACCTTTGTCAATATGCAGCTACAAAAGATGCAACAAAAGGTTTAAGTGGCTTGTCTATTGTCGCTTCTACTTCTCCTTTCATTGGTCTTTTTGGTACGGTTGTTTCAATTCTTGACACCTTTAAAGATATTGGGCAGTCTAGCTCATCTATGTCTTTAATTGCAGTAGGTGTGTCTGATGCACTTATTGCAACTGCTGGTGGTATCTTTGTCGCAATTTTTGCATATACCTTTCATCAACTTCTTAAACGTCAGGCTTACGAACTTTCAGGTCTTGTTAGAATGCAGTCAGATGCATTACTGGCAAAGGCTAAGGAAGCTTAATGCATTACGATTGGGATGAAGACCCTGAACTTAATATCACACCTCTTGTGGATGTGATGTTGGTTTTATTAGCTATTTTAATGGTAATCGCTCCAACGGTTGTTTATGAAGAGCTAATAAAACTTCCCTCAGGTTCTGCTAAAAATGCAATTACTAAAAAACCACCTGTAAATATTACAATTAACAAAGAAAAAGAAATCTTAGTTAAGGGTGAGAAGTTTAAATTCAAAGGTTTTGAAGATAATTTCTATTTATATGCTCAAGATAAGCTTGATAAGAAGGCCGCTGTAATGATTTCTGCTGATAAGAGGCTATCTTATGGTGAAGTTATGTTGATCTTAGGCGCAGTTAAACGTGCAGGTTTTACTGAAGTTTCTTTAGCTACAAACGGATAGTTTCTTGCCAACACGTAATGACTCTTATTATTTTTACCTTGGTGGTATTATTTCTTTTTCTTTTTTTCTTTCTATTCTAATTCTTTTTGTTTTTTTTATTATGGATCATTCACGGGTGAAACAAATACAAACAGCTACATCTGATTATATATCTATAAACCTAAATACAGTTCCAACTGCTAAACCTAAAAAAATTACTAAGTCTAAACAAGTGAAAATTACTAAACCTATTGAGGAAGAAGCCCTTGAAATAATTGAAGTGCCTAAGTCTGTTAATACCGACTTGTCTTCTTTATTTGGGGAAGTTCAAACTAAAAAACTGGTAAAAAGAAATAAAACAAAAAATACTAAAGTTGATGAAAAATTTCTGAAAAAGATTAAAAAGCGTATTAAAACTAAAGATACTAAGTTAGTAAAGTCTAATGAAGCTAGTTCTTTAGTTAAAAACTTGAAGTTATCTAAGCAACTTATTAAGGTAGTAGGTGACTCTTCTGGTGTTGTTGATGAATATTTAGCTAAAATACATGCAGAAATTTATGCTAAGTTTTTTCCACCTGAAGCGTCTGAAGGTAAATCGTCAAAAGTTCGCCTTGAAATTGATGCTTTTGGTGTATTGGTTTCTTTTAGGGTGATATCATCCTCCGGAGACAGCTATTTTGATGAATCTGTTTTGCAATGTTTAAAAGCCTTACGAAAATTTGCTAAGCACCCTAACAATAAAGCTATAAGCTTAGATATTATATTAACCGCAAAGGAATAAATTGAAAAAAATACTTTTAACACTGCTTATATTTGTAAACATGTTTGCAGCAGACGCTACTATTGAGGTTATAAAAAAAGTCGATAAGATGCCTTCTATTTCTGTTGAAGATGCTTCAATTAACTATCAAAGTACGCTTGCTAAAAAGTTTTTTAAGGTTTTAGTGAGTGACTTAGATGTACTTTCTATTTTTAATGTATATGATAATTACGAAAAGAACGCATATAACGCAGATAATGTGGCCCAAAATAATGCAAATAAAGATTATGTTTTACGTTACCGTTTACGTCAAGATGATGATGGAAATCTAAATTGTGATTATAAACTTATTTCTGGGGTAGATTCAAAGGTCTTAAGAAAGAAAAATTTTCGTATAAAAAAAGAAAATTTATATGTATTTTTAATCCATAACCTTGCTATTGATATAAATGATTTTATTGGTGCAGAACCTGTGGAATGGATGAAGTCTTATGTTCTTATTTCTCGTCTTACGGGTCCTAATGAGAGTGAGATTGTTATTTCTGATTATACCCTTACCTATCAACATGTTATGGTAAAAGGGGGTTTGAATGTTTTCCCTCATTGGGCAGATAAGAAACAAAGTGCTTTTTATTATTCTGTTTTAGATGGAGCAAAGCCTACCTTATATAGACTTGATAGACATACTGGAAAGAGCACAAGGATATTAAGTTCTGATGGTATGATGGTATGTTCTGATGTTAGTTATGATGGTAAGAAAATACTAGTTACTATGGCACCTAAGGGTCAACCTGATATCTTTATGTATGAACTTGCAAGTAAAAAACTTACACAATTAACTAAGTTCTCAGGTATTGATGTAGGTGCACAATTTCTGGAGAATGACAAAGAAATTGCCTTTGTATCAAATCGTGGAGGCTATCCTAATGTTTTTTCTAAACATATTGGGGCTAAGGGTGTTCAACAAATGGTTTATTACGGAAAGAGTAATGTGGCCCTAGCTGCAAATAAACATTATATAGTGTATAAGTCACGTGAAAGTTCAAATGAGTTCTCTCGTAATACTTTTAACTTACATTTAATAAGTACGCGTTCTGCCTTTATCCGTCGTTTAACCGCAACCGGGGTTAATGAGTTTCCACGATTTTCAAATAATGGAGATTCTATTATCTTTATTAAAAACTATAAAGCAGAGTCTTCTGTGGGTATTATTCGTATAAAACAAAATAAAAGCTTTCTATTTCCTCTGAAAATTGGTAAGATACAATCCATAGACTGGTAAGATGTACATATAAAATATATATATAAGTTGGTAAATATGAGTAACAAAATCTTAAGAGTTTTAGCTGTTGATGATGATATGATCAATAGAAAATTAATAAAATCAATGCTAATGAAAACAGATAATGTATCAGAAGTTATTGAAGCGACTAATGGTATGGACGCACTTGATATCTTAAAAAAAGACACGAATATTGATATCATTTTACTTGATATTATCATGCCAATTATGGGTGGTATAGATTTTTTAAAGGTGGCTAGATCTGATGAGCAAATGAAGGGAATTCCTGTTATCGTTTTAACAACTGATGAAACAATTCGCGTAGAAGCACTTAACGTAGGTGCTAATGACTTTCTTATTAAGCCAATTAGAGAAAAAGATATTGTTACAAAAATTGCCAAACTAATCTTATAAAGGGTTTTGCCCTTTTATAATCTTACACTTCATCTTAAACCTGTTAAGCTTGTCCCCTACAATGTATAAAAAATATAATAAATTTTTAATTTCTATATTAATGGGTATTGATTTGTGCTTTTTTTTGCTACACTATTATATATCTAAATTACAGGACAATATATGGACTTTGCAAGTATCTTAACTATAATCACAGACTTTTTTTCTTCTATCCCCTCAGAAATTTTTGGAATAGATACCTTATATATTGCTCTAGGAATCATTGCTTTTTTAATACTAATTAAAGGTGTTAAAAAAGTAACCAAGGCTAAACCTAAACGTGAATTAATAGAGCTTATAACTGAAGAAAAAAGTTATGAAGATTCCAATAAAACTGAAAATAATGAAGAAGAACTTGAAGATGGGTTTATGCCTTCAAATATTTCTTCTGGTATTGAAGAAAGTAATCAACCTGAGATAGATGAAGAATTTGAAATTCCTGTGGAAATACCTTCTTACTCTGAGGCTAAACCTGTTCGTAAAACTGAAAATATTTTACGTAAAAAACGTGAATCAACAAGAGATGGAAGAAATATTTCTAAGGCTGACTTTTCTGATTTTTCGGGAAGAAGACTACTGATTGCTGAAGATAACTTAATCAATCAAAAAGTTCTTAATGGTGTTTTAAGCGAATCAGGTATTGATATTATAATGGTAGATGATGGTCGATTTGTAATGGATGCCTTAGAAAAAGATAGTAATTTTGAAATTATTTTAATGGACGCGCATATGCCACGTGTAGATGGATTTGAAGCTACTCGTATGATACGTGAAAATCCAGCTTATGATCATATCGTGGTAGTTGCACTAAGTGGGGACACAGCAGTTGATGATATTCGTCATATGACTGAAGCAGGTATGGAAGAACACTTAGAAAAGCCACTTAAGATGGACGCCCTTTATGATGTTATGTCTATGTATTTTAGTATTGATGAAGAAAAAGAAGAAGAATGTTTTGTTCTTGAGCCTGCTGAATTAGAAATCTCTGTTGATATAGATGATCTTCCTTGTTTAGATTATGATGGTGGTTTAGAAATTTGCGGACATGATGAGACAATGTATAAAGAGCTTCTCAAAGAGTTTTTCTTAGGATATAAAGATTCATCTAAAAAAATGTACGAGGCCCTGGTCAAAAAAGATTATAAGGGAGCACAAGATATCTTAATTGATGTAAAAGGAACGGCTTCAAACCTAGGAGCCGTTCAGTTTATAACCATTACAGAACACTTTCTTCAAGCTCTTGCAAATGAGAATAAAGCTTCTTATAGCCAGTTGTTCAAAAACTACCAAAAGTATTTACTAGCACTTCTTAAAAGTATACAAGCCGCTTTTAAAGCTTAGTTCCATTATAATTCTCTAAAAAACTAGAGAATTAACTATGACACGAATTAAAGCACAATCACATGACTCTATTTTAGCCTATAACTTAGTTACTCAACTTCAATCTTATTTTGTTAAAGCCTTAGATAGCCTTTCCTTAGAGATAGGAGATGCTAAAAACTTTGAGCCAGTAGAATGGTTTAGGGACGAAGGCAAGTATGGTGGTGGTGTGCGCTATATTGCTACTGATAATAGCCTCTTTAATAGAGCTTCCGTCAATATTTCTCAAGTTCAGTATGATTGTGACCCTAGCAAGGCATTAGCATCAGCTACTGCACTTTCAACTATTATCCACCCCCACAATCCTTACGCGCCTTCTATTCATATGCATATTTCTTGGACTGAAATGAAAGAGGGTAAAGGTTATTGGAGAATGATGGCGGATTTAAACCCTTCTATTTTTGATGAAAATGATGCTACTAAGTTCCAAGAATCATTAGCAAAAAGTTCTAAAGATTATTATCCAGAAGCTTCTGTGCAAGGTGATAAATATTTTAGCATCTCCTATCTCTAAGGAAAGGCTATCTAAGGCTTTAACAAACTTCTTACGGCTTGTGCTAATTTGATTTTTTTATTCCAGTTCTTAAACGTCATCGTGGTGTTTCGCATTTTTATTTAGAAAACTTTACAACGGATACTAAAAAAAATGACTTAGACATGGCAAAGAACTTAGTTGAAGATACTATAAACACTTATATTGAGATTATAAAAGACAATATACTTAATCATAAAAATATAAATTCACAAGATAAACAAAAGCAATTGGATTATCATACTTTATACCTTTTTCAAGTTCTTACCCTAGATAGAGGAACAACCTCAGGTTTATTAGTACATAATCAAAATGATGTAGGAATTCTTGGCTCTATTCCTTCACATATAAACAAAGAACTTTTACTCTCATGGAAAGAAAAGATGCCTAAGGGTCAAGAAAACTTACTTCAAGCTATAGCAGATTGTATAGATGAAGATGGAAGTATACAAGAGAAACAAAAAATCAAATTAGCACAAGCCGTAAGAAGTTTCTATAAAAAGAATCCTGATGCATTAAAAATGCAAGCTTCAGGGGATGTATCGGTTCCAACGGTGCAAAATCATAAGTAGTAGTTGCCCCAGAGAAAAATGTTACACCTGTTTTAGGCCAATGAGTTCGTGTATGTGTAAATACATTAAACCCATAGAGACAAAGACCAAGTTTGTCATCTTAATGCATCCCCATGAGTTTAAAAAGATTAAAAATGGAACAGGGCACTTTACCCACCTTTCATTAACAAATTCAGAGCTTTATATTGATACAGGTTTTGAACACCATACGAAGGTAAATCAACTTTTAAAAGATAATAATTGTTATGTCCTTTATCCGGGTGAAAACAGCATCGTTTTAAATGATAACCCAATCCCCGTCAATGATAAAAACAATATTATCTTTTTAATTGATTCTACTTGGCATAATGCAAGAAAGCTATTAAGAGATAGCCCAAATATTCAGACCTTACCTAAGGTGAGCTTCACCCACACAAAGGCTTCGGAGTTTAAGATAAAAGAACAGCCTATGGAGCTTTGTTTATCTACCATTGAGTCTACCTTATGTGTTTTAGAGCTTCTTACCTTACAAGGGAATGAAGAGCTCTCTTCAACTCAGTTAGAGGGTTTTTTGGTGCCTTTTAAGAAGATGGTGGAATATCAGTTGGAATGTATAAAGACGGAGAAAAAATCTCCTCGGTTTAGGACTTAAAAAGATTATTATATCTTTCAAAAATAGCGCAACAATATGCATACCTATTGAGTATTTAAACAAATAGCTCTACATAACGTATGAATATTGACCCATAATAGAAGAACAAAAATCATTTAATAGCAAGTGGTTGTTGTCTTTAAATCCTACTCAAGGTGAAATCGAAGAAGCTAGGCTTTATCCAAATGGATGGATTTATAGAATAGATGAAAACTTTGATAAAAATGAAAATATCCCACCTCATGCAATTATGGGAGCATGGAAAGTTGATAATGAGGGGAACCTAACAGATGAATGGAAGATATATACCATTTGACAGAAAAAAATTTGAACGAATAGAAATGAAAAGTTCAGATGATAGATAAAAAATCAAACCAAAAATATTAAGCTCTCTGATCCTGACGTTTATTACGAGAAGACTTAACCCGCGCATTAACAACCACATCATCTTTCACATAAGGTTTCAAAAACTTAGGAACAATTCGTCCTTGAATTTTCATCAAGTCTTTTAACATCAATTCTGCGATCTCTTCTTCTTTATGTCCTAATACCTCAGACAAGTACTGAAAAAAGAGTTTTGAGAGTCTATCTAGGGATATCTTCCAAGTTGCGTCAGTTTGCTCATACATCCATAAAGAAAAGGCAAAGAAATTATCATAAACGGTTCCCTTAGAATAAAGAAGGGGAAATGAATTTTTGAAGTTTCCACTATTATAAGTAAGGTCCCAAAATCTTGCGAAGCGTTTCATTTTTTGAATGTCTTTAAAAGAGAGTAGGTCATTTGAGAGGATGTCATAAGGAGGTATGTCTGAATATCGCATGCCAAACTTTATATCATGTCTGTCTAGGGTTGTACCTGATAGTTTTTTGAGTATACCTATTTGTATTTCTGAGGTACTGATAGAAACTAGTTTGTCTAGGTTGCGTCCAAAACTTTCTAGGTCTTCACCGGGTAAGCCTACAATTAAGTCTAGGTGAACATGTGCCTTAGTCTGATTTTCAATAAAATCTAAATTCTCATAAATCTTTTTTAGTTTTAGAGGTCTATTGATATTGTTTGCAACCTCATTGTTTAAGGTTTGTATACCGATTTCTAGTTGCAAGGCACCAGCAGGAAAAAGGGCTATCTTTTGTTTAATAGATTCGGGAAAGTGGTCAGGTATTACTTCAAAATGCGCGAAGTAGGGTGGCTCTTTAGAAAGAAAAAAGTCGAGTATGGCATTGGCAAATCGCATATTTAGGTTAAATGTTCTATCTATGAACTTGAAGTTTCTTACTCCTAAATCCCAAAGGTGAGAAAACTCTTTTATTAAGATGTCTATATCAAAGTTCCTTACTTTCTCATCTATAGAAGAAAGACAAAATTCACACATAAAAGGGCAGCCTCTTGAAGCTTCAACGTAGATATAGCGGTTGTCTATATCGTGCTGGGTGTAATGTTCATAAGGAAGTTTTATCTTACCTAAGTCAGCAAGTACAGGTTTGATAACCTTGTCCTTTGGAGCAGTGTCTGAGATAATCTCTGTACAGAGTTTATAAAAGGCAGTATCTCCTTCACCTTGAAGTACAAAATCAGCTTGAGAAAAATCTACTCTAAAAGGTTCATATGAAACCTCAGGACCACCAATAACAATCTTGGTAAGAGGAGAAACTTTTTTGAGTACTTCTATAAGTTCTTGTGTTTGTGTAGCGTTCCAAATATAAACGCCTAACCCTACAATACTAGGTTCTTCATCTAAGATTTTTTCAGCAATGGTTTGTATAGCCTCATTAATACTAAATTCTATGATTTTGGTATCATTTTGGAGCTCTTGCATGTTGGCATAAAGATAGCGAAGTCCTATGGACGAATGAGTATAACGGGCGTTTAAAGTGCTTAAAATTATTTTCATATGCAATTATACACTCGTGCAACTGTAAACTTGATATAATAAATCCATTATATATTGAGGAACAACTATGAAAGATTGCAATAATTTAAATGAAGTAAGAATTGAAATTGATATACTTGATGATGAAATTGTTACATTGATTGCCAAACGTAATGCGTATATCCATCAAGCTGTTAAGTTCAAGCAAAGTGTTGAAGAGGTTAAGGCGCAAGAACGGGTTGACCAAGTGATTCAGCAGGTGAGAAAAAAAGCGATATCACTTGAGATGTCTGCAAATATGATAGAAGAACTTTATAGAAGGCTTATTGATTCTATGGTTGAATCTGAGATTGCTGAATTCCGTGATAAGGGTGCTTTTTAAGTTTTTATCTAAAGCAGACATATCTAGCTTTATATTACTTATTGACACTTTATTTGCCATTACCTTCTATAATGGCGCAAAGATACGATGAATTTACAAAGGCTATCTTAATTTTAAGATACTCTTTGCTAAAATCTAACTAATTATTACTAAGGAAATAAAACAAATGAAAAAAATACTTGTATTAAGTACAATCGCTGCTTTATTAATGTTCTCGGGATGTAGTCAAAAAGATCCTTCTATCGATGCAACAACTGAAAAGACAGTCGCTGAAAACACAGTAGATGTAAAAGATCCAAGTGCTAATGAAACAAATGGTATGGATGAGGCTGGCCTTGATCAAACAGGAAGTGAATCTGGTCTAGACTTAGGTGAACAAACACTTTCTGCTTTAGAAGCAAAACTTCAAACAATTACATTTAACTTTGATAAGTTTGAAATCAAGGCTGATATGCAAGACAAATTATTAGTTAATGCTACACTTGCAAAAGTTGGTGCCTCTGTTTATAATGTAAAACTAGAAGGTAACTGTGATGAGTGGGGTTCTGATGAATACAACTACGCACTTGGCCTTAAGCGTGCTAAAGCAGCAAAAGATGCAATGGTAGCTGAAGGCGTTGAAGCTTCACGTATTACTATGGTGAGTTTTGGTGAAAGTAATCCAAGCTGTACTAAACAGACTCAAGACTGTTGGGCACAAAACCGTAGAGTAGACTTTAAACTTCTTCCATAATGAGAAGACTTTTATATGTAGGCCTTCTTGGCCTACTTCTTCCTCTTAGCGCATTTGCAGAAAAATCTGCATTTGGAGCTGGTAATTTAGACTCCCCTAATCCTTATGGTTTAACCGCCGCCGAAAAAAAAATCTTAGATAATAAAAATACTATTGGTAACATTAAAGGTACTTCTCGAAAAAATCAATCACGTATTAGTAGCGTAGAAGAATCTGTGTCTGGCATGCAAAGTATTGTTGAAGGTCTAAATGAAAAAGGGCGAAGTCAAACCCTGCAACTTCAAGAACTACAAACACAAATGGCAGCATCAACTGAATCCTCTGCTGCTTTAAATTTAAAGCTTGATGAAATTGTTTTAACACATGATGAGAATATTAAGCAGTTGAAACTTGTTATGGGTGAGTTAAGTACGCTTATTGATACGATTAACTCAACGTATGTGAGTAAAGAAGAATATAACACTTTAGCCACTGAAATAAACAGTTTTAAGTTAGAAGTATCAAAACAATTAAAAAAGATTACTTTCTCAGGTAATAGCTCTTATGATAACAAAAGCAGTGCCCAAGTAGAAAAAGATGCTTTTGCCTTATATAAGGCAAAAAAGTATGCAGATTCTATAGATGCGTATGAACACCTAATTAAGAAGCAGTATAAACCTGCACGTGCGCATTATTATATTGGAGAAAGCTATTTTCAATTAAATGAGTATTCAAATGCGATTGCTTATTTCAAAGAAAGTGCAAAGCTATACTCAAAGGCAAATTACATGCCTTCACTTATGTTTCATACTGCAATTTCTCTTAAAAAGACTAGGGATGAAGGTGGAGCTGATCAGTTCTTTCAAGCCTTAGTAGCAAAATACCCGTCTTCGCCTGAAGCAAAGAGAGCAAAGAAATTTCTAAACTAAGATACTTTCTTTTTAAAAACTAATAAATTACTTGGAAACACCTTTTCCTGCTAAATATCCACTAGCAAAGGCAAAGGCAAAGTTGAAGCCTCCACGTCTACCAACGATATCTAAGACCTCTCCTGCAAAGTATAGACCCTCACATACAGTAGATTGCATAGTCTTGTCATTAACTTCATCTGTATTTATTCCACCACCACTAACTTCTGCATGTTTAAAGCCATGTGTGTCAGAGATTTCAAATCGCCAGTCTTTGATTTTTGAAACAATTTGCTTCGCCATTTTAGTGTGTATATCCTTGGCTAAGGTAGAGTTGTTAATCTTTGTACTTTCTAGTATCTGACGGCTTATTTTAGAAGGAAGAAGGCCTCCTAGAATACTTTCTATACTGTAGTTTGGTAGATTTTTACAGGTACTAAGGAGTTGAGAGCTTAAGGCCTGCCTATCAACCTTTGGTAGAAGATCAAGTCCAATATCTACCATTTGAAAATTCATCAGGGCTTCAGAAGCCATTTGTGATATATCTAAGATAGCAAAGCCAGATATACCATACTTTGTAAATAAAATATCACCCTTAATAGTTTGTTCTTTTTTTGAATTAATATATAAAGTAACCTCGGCTTCTTGCTTAGCTCCTGACATTTTTTCAGGAAGTTTAGAATTAATATGAAGTTGTACTAGGCTTGGGTAGCTTGGATTAATACTGTGACCTAAGGAAATGGCTAAATCATATCCACTCTCACATCCTCCAAGTTGGGGAGCGGCTTGTGAACCTGTGCAAATGAGTAGCTTGTCATAGGCTTGGGAGGTGTTTAAGCTAGTGTGTAAATAAAACTTACTGTCTTTGTTTGTAATACTAGATATATGATGCTCGTTATAAATTTGCACACCTAAGTCTTTAGCTGCATTTTCAAAGGCAAGAGCAACAGACTTCGCCTCATTAGAAAGAGGGTAGGCTCGTCCATCATCTAAGATATTTAAAAATAATCCTATCTCTTTACAAAACTTTTCTAGTTGTGAAAAGCTATAGTTTTGAAGACAAAAGCTAGTAAAATTTGTTTTTAAGCCGGCATAGTCAGATGAAGATATTTTTGTATTTGAGATATTACAGCGACCATTTCCTGAGGCTAATATTTTTTTTGCAGGTTTGTTGTTTTGCTCATAAAGATGAACATTAGAACCGCTTTTGGCGGCTGTAATAGCAGCCATAAGTCCAGAAGCACCGGCTCCAATGATTGCAATATTTTTTGTAGATGTCTTATTCATACGAAATTGTATCTTTATTTACGATTATATCAAACTGTATAATATATTTAAAAGGTCTTGTCGTTATAATCAGCCCATGAAAAAAATCATTATTAAGAAAAAATATTATGGAACCATAGACCTAGCCCCAGGAAAAAATGCATACAATATCTTTGTCAATGTTATCCGCGCCTTTAAAGAAAATGCCCCTTTTAATGTGAATCTATTATACTCTGCTGATAAAATTAAAGGCTTTGATAACTATCAAAGTGGTGGTTGTGTCAAAGAAATTGATGAACTACAAATGTATATAGAATTATGTGAAATCTTTAATAAAAATAGTGATGATGCAAAAGTCTTAAAACAAAAAATAGAGTTTGTAAATGATAATGCTTATGTTAATTTAAATATCTCTAAGCGTTTAATATTAGTTAATAAAAAACAAGCATCTAAGACAAAAAATGCCTACTTGTTTTGGGATATAGAAAATTTCTCAAATGTTTCACCTATGTTTTCACATATCATAGAGCCCTTTGAAATTGAAGATGAAGCTATTTATGTTGCTTGCAATCCTGACTCGCTTTACTTGTTTAAAGCAGAATGGGAAGCCGACTTATATGACTTTGGAAAAACCCTTCAATCATTTAACTTTACAAAATGTGATCACGGGAAAAATGTAGCTGATGGGGTACTGTTAAATAACTTTAAAGACTTAGGTCCTAAAGATTCAGATGTGTATATAATCACCTATGACAGAGAACTAAAAGAGCTTTTCAATAAGGCCTGTCATGAGAGTAATAACTTATATATTTTAGATAGGAAGATTCTTTCTTAAGATAGATTCCGTCACTGGTCTTATCAGACAACAGTTTTAGTTCGAAGCTACAATTGTAAAGGAGTTCACAATTTTTTAACGCTACTCACCTAAGAAAATTTGCTTAGCTCTTTCCAAGTCTTCAACTGTATCAATCCCAAAACCTGTACTTGCAACCTTCACCATAGAAATTTTCTTATTATGATAAATGGCACGGAGTTGTTCAAGCTTTTCTATATCTTCAATAGGTGCGTCATTTAGAGAACAAAAATCATGTAAAGATTTCTTAGTAAAGCCATAAATTCCAATATGACCAAAATACGTAGCTGATCCACTTCGGTTAAAAGGGATAGGGTTTCTAGAAAAATAAATAGCATTATGATCCGCGTCCATAATTACCTTTACTAGATTAGGATCTTGGGCTGCCTCGTTATTGACTGCGTTATAGCATGAGGCCATTATAAAAGATTCTTTTTTTGCTTTTAGCTCTTTTAGACGTTGTATAACTGAGTCTACTACTTCTGGCTCTATAAAGGGTTCATCAGCCTGAATATTTACAATGATGTCATCATCTTTAAGGCCTAAAAGTTGAGCGGCTTCATTAATTCGGTCTGTACCACTTTTATGGGTTTCTGACGTCATCATTGCCTTGTATCCATACTCTTTACATAAGTCTATTACTTCTTGAGAATCTGTTGCAATAGCAATTTCATCTAAGTGCTCTACTTGTTTAGCCGTACGTATTACCATAGGTAGTCCACCAATGTCAGCCAAAACTTTTTTTGGAAAGCGTGAAGATGCGAGTCTTGCGGGGATAATAATCATTTTAACCTCTGTCAATAATAAATTAGATATAATTATTAAAAGTATAGCTAAAAGGTATTAATCTGCTTTTATATCAGCCCCAAGAAGGATATTGTTACAACAGTGACTCTATCTATTTATATGACTTCATCTCCTCTTTTAACCTTAAGGGTCGCCTTTTAGATGTTGGTACAGGTTGTGGTGTTTTAGGCCTTTTAGTTGCCCGTGATAATAAGGTTAATGCTGAAGGGATAGAAAAGCAAGATACTTTTTGTGAGTATACGCAAAAGAATGCTGAAGTAAACAAGATAGACTATCTTTTACATAAGCATAACTTCTTAGACTTTAAGGATACTAAGGGATTTGATGTAATCATCTCAAACCCTCCTTTTTATCATGAGGGCTCATCTAAAAGTGAAAATGAGATGCGTCATACCGCAAGGTATAATATTCATTTACCTATGGATAAGTTTTTTATGAAAGTGTCTAAACTCTTGGGAAATAGAGGTCATTTCGTTTTTTGTTATGACCCTCAGCAGTTTCAAGAGATTTGTGTTCAACTTTCTCTTGCCAAACTAACTATAGAAACGGTTCAGTTTATTCATCCTAAGCTTGATAGAAAAGCCTCTTTAGTGATGATTCAAGCACGAAAGGGTTCTAAATCTTTAATGAAGACAAGAGAACCTTTTATAACCTTTGATGGAAAAGAATTTTCAGCTACTACCCAAGAAGTTTACAAAAAAGCAAGGACTCATAGTATAAAATGTACCCTTTAATGAATGAAGACGGTTATAATTATTCTTTTAACCCTAATGCATGTGAAGCCTGCGAAGGAAACTGCTGTACAGGTGAGAGTGGAAATATTTTTGTTAATCAAAAAGAGATGGAAGCTATTGCAAGGCACTTGAAATTAAGTATGAATGAATTTAAAGAAGCATATCTTATTAAAAGAGGCTACAAATTTTCTATTAAAGAACATATTGTGGGAGAGTCTCATGATTGTATTTTCTTTGATAGAAAGATTAAGGGATGTGGTATATATCCCGTGAGACCTGCTCAATGTAAAAGCTTTCCTTTTTGGCCTCATTTTAAAACTAATGAAGACGAACTTAAAGAAGAATGTCCAGGAATAATATTTAAGGAAAATAATGATTAAGTATATATATCTGTTTGTAATTCCTTTAGTTTTTTTATTTAGTGGCTGTGCTTCACATGAACAAAACTTAGCTAAAAATGTTAAAAGCTTTGAAGATGAGGACCGTTTGGCTATTTTTGCATTATACGCAAAGACACAGGGTGATGCTAATTCGACTATTAACCTTTTTGAAATTTTATACAATAGATCAGGGAAAAAAGAGTACCGTAACGAAGAAATGATTATGATGATTCAAGCCCACCAAAATGAAAGAGCCTTGTCTAAGATTGAGCATTATAAGAAAGACTTAGAAGAAGATGAGATAGATGTAGAACTTGAACGTTTTAGGATTATTTCCTTACTGGAATTAAAGTCTTATGATGAGGCTAAGACCTTGGCTCTTGAATTAGTTGAATATACTAAAGCAGAACAAGAATATCAACAAGTTGCTTCTATTTATATGATAAAAGGTAAGCCGGAATCAGCACTTAGGTATTTACAAAGTGCTTACGCAATTAATTATAATGAAAAGATTTTAAATAAGATGGCTATTGTCTTGTATGTTAATCTTCATAAAAAAGCTGAGGCTATTTCTAATCTAGAAACACATATACTTATTCATGGATGTTCTAAAACTATCTGCCTTCGTTTAGCGAGTTTTTATAGTGAAGAAAATAATGTGGATGGGATGTTACGTGTTTATCTAAGATTATATGAAAATGATAATAAAAAAGAGTATGCACAAAGTATTATTAAGCTTTATAATTATAAAAAAGACACTATCTCTTTGATACAATTTTTAGAAAAAAGTGGAAGTGATGATGCCTTACTTCTTCAAATGTATATAAATACTAAAAATTATGACAAGGTCGTAAGTTTAGGTGACACTCTTTATGAAAGACAAGGCAATACGTATTATCTTGCTCAGAGTGCTATTTTTGAGTATGAAGGTGCTAAAGATAAAAATACTCCGGCTATGGTGGAGTCGGTTATGACTAAGCTCAAGACAGTCGTTAGTGAGAATGATGACGCTATGTATTTAAATTACTTGGGCTATTTATTAATTGACCATGAGATAGATGTTAAAGAAGGGATGAGATACGTTAAACAAGCCCTTGAACATGAGAAAGAATCGCCTTATTATTTAGACTCTTTAGCCTGGGGATATTATAAACAAGGAAAATGTACTAAGGCTTTGAAACTTATGCGTAAGGTTCAAAAAGGCTTAGATGTTAAAGACGCGGAAGTAACTTCACATATTAAACAAATAATAAAATGCATAAAAAAAGGAAAGAGATAGATAATGATTTTAGATGATATTATAATAAAAACAAAGCAAGACTTAGAGATAAGAGAAAAAGAGTTTACCTTAGATTGGTTAGGACGTTCATTAGCCTTTAATGCTAGACAACCTAGACCTATACATGAGTATTTAACATCTACAGATGATGAGCCTTATAGAATTATTGCTGAGGTTAAAAAAGCGAGTCCGTCAAAGGGTGTTATCCGTGAAGACTTTGATCCTTTAGCTATAGCTCAAGCGTATGAAAGAGGTGGGGCAAATGCTATTTCTGTTTTAACAGAACCACATTTTTTTCAAGGTGATTTAGAATACCTTGCAGGAATTCGCCGATACGTGGGCACCCCTCTTTTAAGAAAAGACTTTATTGTGTCTAAATATCAGATTTTAGAAGCACTTGTTTATGGAGCTGATTTTATTCTTTTAATTGCTAAAGCCTTGGGTCAAGCCGAATTAAAAGAACTTCTTAACTACTCACGCCACCTAGGTATGGAACCCTTAGTTGAAATCCATGATAAAAAAGATCTAACAAAGGCTATCTTCGCAGGTGCAGACATTATTGGTATTAACCACCGTAATCTTGAAACCTTTGAGATGGATATGGAATTATGTCATAAACTTATCCCCTTAATTCCTAATGGAAAAATTATTGTTGCTGAATCAGGTATATATGAACATGGTCAATTAGAAGATATGAGAAAGGTAGGCGTAGATGCTTTCTTAGTAGGTGAATCTTTTATGCGCCAAGATGACATAGAAGGTGCTGTTAGAAAATTAAAAACTGGAAAGTAAACCTTCCAGTTTTAGATGTAACTTAGGCTAATAAGGCCTTAACACATTCATTAATGCGTTTTCCATCAGCCTTTCCAGCTAACTCCTTAGAAGCCATTCCCATAACCTTACCCATATCTTTCATTGTAGTTGCACCTACTTTTTCAACAATATCTTTAACAGCAGATGTTAATTCTGTATCATCAAGTTGTTTAGGCATATACACCATAAAAATAGCAATTTCAGATTCTTCTTTTTCACGTAAGTCATCACGTCCAGCTTCTTTAAACTGAGCTGCTGAATCTTGTCTTTGTTTTACTTGCTTTTGAATGATTTTATTTACATCATCATCTCTTAGTTCTTTTCTTTCATCTACTTCTATTTGTTTAAAAGCAGAAAGTAAAAGACGTAGTGCGTCACGTTTAGCAACCTCTTTAGCCTTCATAGCAGTCTTCATATCATTTTTGATTTGTTCTAGTAAAGTTGACATTCTCATCCTTTTTTTAATTATATTTAGTTTTCTAAAGTCCGCTTCGCTTCTGGAACTTAATTTGCTTAGTATTATACATGAATAAAATATATCTACCAATCTTATTAACATTTTTAGGTCTAACTGGATGCTCTCAACATATTGTTGATCCTGAGATAAACTTTGAACCCCCTGTATATGTTGAACAACTTCCTTCACGAGAAACACATGAAACAATGGACTCTAGAGGAAGCTTATTTGGCCAAGGGGATAACCCTCTTTTTGCTGATCATAAGGCAATGCATGTACATGATATTGTGACTGTTGTTATTTCTGAAACAGCGCAATCTTCTTCATCTAATTCAAAATCACTTGCTGAAACAGATATATCTGCCTTAGGAGGTGGTGTTTTTTCAGCAGGAGCAGGAGTAGGTGGTACAGCTGCTAGTGCAGTGCGGACTTTAAATAGAGGGAGCGATGTTGGGTTTGCTACAAACTCGGACTCTAGCTTTGATGGTTCGGGAACTGCGGGGCATAATAATAGCTTTACTACAACAGTATCTGCGCGAGTAGTTAAGATTCTTGCGAATGGAAACTATTTTATCTCAGGTAGACGTGAAATACTTGTAGATGGCGAAAAACAAATTGTTCAGCTTTCTGGGGTTATTCGTCCCTTTGACATTAATCAAAATAATCAAATTAATTCAGCTCAGATGGCAGATGCTAAGATTATGTATAAAACAGAGGGTGATTTAAAACGTGCAACACAGCAAGGCTGGGGTACAAAACTTGTTCAGGCTCTTTGGCCTTTTTAAAATAATTACAGAAAGAAGTTTCTTTAGAAAACTTGTTCAGGCTCTTT
>DTVI01000292.1 GCA_012963655.1 Sulfurimonas sp. | reverse complement strand
AAATCAGATATTAAATTAAATGGTGTAAAAATAGTTGGGAAATTCTCGGAAAAAAAATATGGTAAAATCAACTTAATCACATATGTGGCTTATAATTTTGGATTCAAATTTGAGGAACAAGAAACACTAGGGGAATCTGTTGCTGAAAGTGCACGCTCTGAAATTTCTTCTTCACCCACTACTCTTACAGGAAAAACTATCAAGCCGCTTGCCAGATCTGCATACAATATTTTCGTAAAAAGTAAACCCTCTGGTGCCACAGTTACTATAAGTGGAAGGAAGCTTGGCGTTACACCTTTGAAAACATATATAGAACCGGGGATGTACAGCCTTGCTGTAGCAAAAGAAGGTTACAATACTCACATGGACGTGATTGAAACAACTTCAGCTGAAGTAACTCAATTAAATCTTACACTACAACAAATTGCTGGTAAACAAGTTGCAGGTTTCAAACCTAGAAAGAATAGAACTCTATTAATTGCTGGTGTTGCAATCCTAGGTGGAGGAGCGGCGTACTTACTACTGAACGGCGATTCAGAGCCTAAAACCGGGTCTATGTCGATTGTCATCAAAGTGCCTTAATTTTTTCCTGATATGAAATTTACTTTACCAATATGGTTAACTCTGACCTGCTTATTTCTACTTACCACTTGCGATAAGGAACCAACAAATCCAGAAAGGTACGGATCCCTTCAGGTAAAGTTAATTCTTGCTTCTTCAGAGTCCTCAACATCAGCTAGTGACACAAGTCGTGCGAAGGTTCCCGGTATCCCTAAAGGGCGAGTTAAAGGTGATGTGGGTAGGTTAAAGGATCAAAAAATATCCCGTTTATCAAATGAAACCTCTGAGTTCGATGAGCCCGAGATACTTCCCAAGTATTTGCGAACGCCAGATGGTACACCTGAGAATGGTGAGCGTTCCGTCAACTTTGATGGGATTGATGATAATGTAGAAGTAGAAACATCAGTCGCAACCACCAGTACAGATATTGCCACTGTGACCATCACCATTTCAGGAATGGATCCGGTAAACATCGATGTTTCACCGGGACAGACTGTTTCCAAGACCATAGATGATGTCCCAACAGGGCAGCAGACTGTAATGATTGACCTTAAGGGTTCAGGTGGAACAATCCTTTACACTCAGACACAAACTGTTCAGATTGTGGCAGGAAAAACAGCTAGTCCCACTTTTCCCGCAGAAGATTTTACCCCTCAAAATGTTGTCATATCTATTTCATCACCAAATGGTGGTGAGGAATGGGAATTAGGTTCAACGCATAATATTTCCTGGAGCAGTTCTCATTCAAGTATAAATGTTAAAATTGAGCTTTATAAATCCGGTTCAAGTTATCAGACCATCAGTGAAAAAATTAAGGCACTTTGATGACAATCG
>DTVI01000291.1 GCA_012963655.1 Sulfurimonas sp. | reverse complement strand
GTACGTATACGAATGGGATGCGCGCAGGATGGTTGTCGGCACTGATATATATCACCTTCACACCTATAGCGGTTGTTTCCTGGTGGATTAGTAATATGGGTGTAGTATTCGGTGCTATGGTCTTTTTTACATGGGGGATACTGGGTTTTATATGCTTGCAGCGTTCGCCGAAAATTTTAACCCTTTTAACCCTGTTCTGCTTTACCTGGGCTCTGTTTGCAAAAAACGCTTACGTTTTTTTATCTCCGCTGCCCCTTTTACTCTATCTCTTCGTAGATCAATTTAGAACGAAATAGCATCTTTTCCTATCATGCAGTGTTTTAATGATCAGCATTATAAGTGTCATTACTGAACAAATAATGACGAAAGGGCGGGGGATAAATTCACACATCCATCTCAATATCTTAGAACTGCCGGCTGAAATGGTTATTCAAAACCTGTCCGACTATTGGAGTTTATTATTATACGGCCATAGTCCTTATCTCACGGTGTTTGCTCTCGCCTATGGGATCACAAAGTTCAAAAAGAGTTTTGTAGATGTACAGTACATCATTGGTTTGGCGATTCTATTTTTTGCCATTACCGCATTAATGAAATGGTCCCCAGGTTTGTTGGTTCTGGCCTGTCTGGTACTTGGATTAAGTTTCTTCGTTACCGAAAACTGGCAGGGGAAACTCTGGACTTTTTGGATCGTTCTGGGGCTTTCCCAAACCATGTTCTAGGATATTCGTATTATCGGCGGGCTCTTAAACCGGTTTATCCTCGAATCTTCCGTAGGCTTCGCCCTGCTCATCGGATATGGCTTGTCGTGCCATTTGGATTATATAGAAACTTGTTATAAAGTATTAAAAGCGGACCACTATATTAAATCATTCATGTTAGTCAGCATGGTATCTCTTTTCCTGATCGGCACGTTCTATCACTCCCAGGGCTATATTTATGACACCTTTATACGTGAGATACGTATGACCTATGACACCAGCTATATCATCCGAGATGTACTATCTTCAATACGTAAAGCTGTTCCTGACAAAGGTGTACTACTGATAGATAACACGCTGGTAAAGGGAGTAGAACATCACTCTCAAATCACCAATGGATTGTTTAACGTGGGCCGTGCGGATATTCGGCATACGTTTATCGAACATGACCAACTAAGGTCCGCCATATCAGATCATTTGAACAGATCTTCATCGTTTTACATGCTCACAAAACGTTCGCTGCCGGAATTGATTTTGGATGAATATAATGTAAGCACGCTCTATACTATTTCGCATGGCGTTTATGAGGCCTACCTTTATATCATTCAATCACAAGAAATTGAATGAAAAATGAGATCTGAGCCTAACCACGTTCGAGATGTTGCCGGACGAGACCTACAGCCATCGGGATGAGTATCATCCGTATGGCCACCTGTTCAACATTACGAATCGTTTGCCGCATAACAAGCCTTGAGCCCCGCTGATACCGAAACAAACGGTCAGGGATCATATTGCTTCTGGCATTTATAATGCTGTGATTTTACGTTCTTCCACGCAGTTAATATTACGCTAAAAGGATTGTCTATAGTAGGTGTCAGAAAGATTAAATATGTGACTGGCTACAGTCCAATTGGCGGCATAAGTCGCCAATCTTTCATTAATAAGGTGGGTTCAGTACTCCTCGGACATGGCGATGCTCATGACGAAACGAAGTTAAAGCCTGCCGAAGAAAAAAACGTATTGTTACACCTCAATGGAAATCATCGGCCAGAGGACAGTTTGGGGATTGGCTGATGTCTACCGGTTGAAGTTCAAATAATAGGACTCTTAGACTGAAAAATTATGTTCATTTCTAACGCTATTCCCAGAGGGATCATATACCATCGAGTCATTCAAGATTTAAGACGGCTTGCGAAATCTCTTTTTCTCGATTTGAATAAATCGCCCCAAATTGCCCAGTTCGAAGATGAATTCGCAACCTATATGGGTAGAAAACACTGTATCGCGTTCCCGTCTGCACGTATTGCACTATATTATTCTCTAAAATCCTTGAAACTGTCTGAAGGCAGCGAAATCATCATGCCGCCAATTACAATAAAGGGGATACTAGATGTTGTCATTGATTTGGGACTGAAGCCCGTATTTGTAGACCTGGACCCTGAAACACTTTGTTTTGATATCGATCTATTAAGAAAAACCATTGGGGATAATACAAAGGTAGCTTTGATTACTTATTTATTCGGCATTGTTCCAGATATCGAGCAGATGGTTCGTGTTTTTAAAGCGCATAATGTATACGTGCTGGAAGATTTTTCACAATGCTTGGACGGCATGTATAACGACAAAAAAGTGGGTGGATTCGGTGATATAGGAATATATAGTGCATCTTCTACAAAAACGCTCGACACGTATGGTGGAGGATTGTTGGTCTGTGATGAGGTCCAGACCAAACAGAACATGCAAGCCGCTCAAGGTGAACTTTTTAGATCAAAACGGTTGTCATTAATAAATAAGATTATCATAGACCTCATAAGAAATCTGGCTACGACCCGCCTGATATTTTCTCTTTTTACGTTCCCATTTATAAGAATAATGGCGCGGATGAGACCTGGAAACATGCTAAAGCATACTGGGGAGAGAAACAAAGAAATGATAAAAACTCTCCCTGTAGAGTGGTTTTTGAGCTATTCGTCTTTCCAGGCAGAGATGGGAGGAAAGTGGCTTAAGGAAGTTCATCAGGCAAATAAGAGGCGTGTCAAAAATGTTTTAGAAATCAAACAACGGGCTGGGAATACGAACTTTCCAAAAGGGACAGACCGGGCTCGTAATATTTACTGGCGGTTACTGGCTTATTTTGACGAGCCCTATAGAGCACAGGCGCATCTGAATAAAAATGGTATAGACACCTCAATTACCAGCCTTGAACTGATTTCTAACCTCTCCGCATATCCTACACAAGGCATAACACCAGTTGCCAAAAATATATGTAACAATGGGCTATTTATACCCTGTTACCCGAGTTTAGGGTCTAAGGATATTGATCGCATTTGCCATGCACTGAATAGCTATAGTGTATAAAAATAAGGTACCGCTAAAATAATGCGAGGGGTTTTACGGCTCTAGGAGAAGTGGTTTTAGTTTGTAGATATATCCGTCGAATACATCGTATTTCGATTCGTACACCCATTGAATAGTCATCTGACGGTCTCCAATGAGATTCTGTTTATACGGATGACTGGACACGAGAAAGACAGGCTTGCCCTCAGTCATTCGTTTTAGTGCCTGCCTTAAAGGGGTGTGAGGATGTATGTATGTGTGTGGCTTCATGTGGCTGTCTGTGTCGTCATAAGATATAGAAATATCCAGCCGGTCGAATAACACGAGGGCATCCCCCATCTGATCTGTGACCTGCATACCTTCAAGAGGCGGTTCCGATATAATCAGGGTGGCATCAGATGGGACTTCTTCAACGATATAATCAATAATGTCCTCGAGTACCGCCCCCTGGTTGTACCACATAAACATATCCCTCTGCAACTGCCTGCCGCCTAAAACAAAAACCTCTTCTCCAATGCCGATTATACAACCGGATATAATCGAAAGGCAGGTGACAGATTTCAACAGAGCGTGCCGAGAATCATGCAGCCATTGCAGAGGTTGTTTAAGAGAGAATCCCAAAGATCGAATAAAATTAATTTGACGGGACAGTCCCATGCCGAGAAAAAGAGCAAATCCGACACTTGGCTCTATAATCAATCGATTCATGATACCGCCTATAATTGAAATGTCCCAAAAAACAAGCTGGGAAAGCCCTAAAACAATCCAGGCCGCCCATATTCTTTCGTAAAATGTACAGTACCACAAATAAATGACAGATAACACCATTAGAATGAGTTCGATAGCCCAGGTTTGATGTAACACTCTAAGCGTGAAGACAACCGCACAAACCAGAGGTATAAACATCCATGTTTTTCGCTCATCCTGGAATATTTTAGGGCTTATGCTCAAAAGAGCCAGCAGCACAAACCAGTAGTTGTGACCATAGACCAAAAGTTGCCAATAACTATATAAGTTTGTCCAGATAACGGTAGGATCTAATTCAAGTACGTTAAAGTGGACATGACTATTTACGGTAGCCCCCATAATTACATCGGAAATATATACTTTGGCCAAGGCAATTGGGATAACGCCAAGCGCGACAATAAAATGATGGCGAGTCCGGAATTTCGGAGAGAAGAGACAGAATAATAATAGAATCGGAGATAGGATAATAAATGATTCTTTATTGAAAAAAGAACTGGCAAAAAGAAAAAGAGCTATTGTTGTATATAAGTTGACATGTCTCTCCAGATACAAAAAGAAAATTATACCTGTTAAGAAGAGTATAAATCCGGGGAGGACCGCAGAGGTGCCAGTCCACCACGATACGGCGACGGAAGGGCCGAATGTTGCAAAGATCACCGCAGCCAGCACACCGGAAAGTTCACCGGAAAAGAAACGGGCGATAACATATATCAAAACGGGTATCACCCCGAAAGATAAGCTGGCTAACGCATGAAGAATCGTCGGATTGTTATCGGACAATAAGTAGCCCAGCCAGTAAAAGAAGGTCAGTACCGGGCGATAATATTCATATAATCTGAGGTTAGGTATATTTTGGAAACTTTGCCAAGAAAAATCCGGCAGAAGGATTTTCATATACGCCATATGATAAAAGTCTTCATAGCGATAAAATGAAAACATCCCCAGGGAAGGAGGAATAATTGCCAGAATAAAGATAATGATGGTTCGATTGATGACTTTATTATTCACGATATAATGTTTTGAGAGGCTGTCATACGCGCCATAAATCCAGTACTGACCCATACTTCTTCTGGCGCTTCAATTGGCGTGCAGCTTCAGGCGTGGGCCAGGAAAAATAGGTGGCTTGTGTATCATCCTGTGGTATCCTTGGTGGATTTCCGGTTTGAATCAATGTTATGGCTTCAACCATCAGGTCGGCGCCTAGCCTGGCACATCGATTTGCAAGAGACGTTACCGTATCACTTTCACTGATTTTTATTTTCTCCTGCAAAATAATATCGCCGGTATCAAACTTTGAATCAATCCAGTGCACGGTGGAGCCCGTTTCAGTATCTCCGTTAACCAATGACCAGAAGTAAGGGAATGTCCCTCTATTTTTAGGCAACAAGGCCGGGTGGATATTAATGACCCCTGTAGGTGCTAAATGGATAACTTTTTTTTTAATCAGCTGATTAAAATGAATCGACACGATAAGATCAGGCTTCCAGTTACGTATGATTTCTACAGAGGCGGATTGATTCACATTTTTGGTGCCCGTCAACGGTATTCCGTGCGATTCCGCCATCTGTTGGAGAGAGGGTATGGCAAGATGCATACGAAGCAAGCGGGCCACTATACCGAAGATTCGGCTGATGGCTATTTCCAGTCCTTTATGGACAACAAATATCAATCCGGTCTTTTTAAAAATAAACAGCATGCTTTGAAGCAGGCTTTTCCCCGGAATAATGTTCTCAGACTGTATAATTCCAACCACCTGATCGTGAAAATTATTTAAAACCTGCTGAATAATTAAATTAGATTGATAGCTTTCGTATGTCAGGATTACAATTTTCATTTAGGGTTTCGGAAAGATACCTATACGCTGGTCTTGGCGGAACGTCTTTTAAGTGAATTTAATAGATGTATCTTCCTGATTGGGGAGCATTTTCAACACCTTTGCTGGTACTCC
>DTVI01000290.1 GCA_012963655.1 Sulfurimonas sp. | reverse complement strand
TTAAGACAAACAATAGGTGTGCTGCATGTAATCCGTCTTGTTTAATGATATTGGCTCTATACAGCCATGTTTTAATGTTCAACAGTGTAAAGGTATCCTTGATCCGGAATTCAAATCGATTATGTTCCTGATTCAAATAGTGTTCGATTTCTCTTTAAATCTTCTTGCAATGGATGTATTCGTAAATTGGCTCCTTAGGTAGGTTTTTTTGTTCTTCTAAACTTCAACTACCATACATTGGCGTCATTTACCTGGAACTCTAGCGTCTTAGACGATGATTTTTAAAAGAATATCTCTGCTTTTGGGGGTGTTAAACTTGAGTAAAGACAATACTATTTTTGGGGTTTATCAAACTCCAACTAAACTTATTTTAAAACGTCTTAGACGATTTTATTTTACGGAAGTTGACAAGTACTTCCGTGATGCGATTAATATCACCATTCGATAAGTCTTGGTTGATTGAAATATACAGCCCATTATTATGTACCCGAGTAGCATTAGGTAACACAGTTTTCCCGTATTTTTCAATCCAAAATGGTTGTTCGCCTATTGAACCACAAACTAAAGGACGTGTTTCAATAGAGTTATTTTCCAACATTTCAACTATCTCATTCAAATCTTCGACGATTAATCCAAAGGCAAAGCTTGAGATCAGATCTCCTTTGCTTTCTTGAACCCAAAAATAAGGCTCAAGTTTTTCTTTGAATCGAAGATAGTTTTTAAACCTCATGTTTATAGTTGCATCTAATCTTTTTAATTGTTCCAAACCTAAAAACGCATTTAAGTCAGTCGAACGTAAATTGAATCCTGGGTAGTAAAATGTATATTTGTTTTTAAAGTCATTGATTTGGTACTTAATTTTAAGTTTTGTCGCAGCAGCGCTATCAATATCTCTTGACCAACCATGGCTTCTAAGTGAAAGCATTATATTATAAAGCTCTTCATCTTGAGTAACAACCATCCCCCCTTCGATAGTTGACATATGATGTCCGAAATAGAAAGAAAATGAGGCACATTTACCAAAATTGCTCACTTTTTTTCCATTATAAATGCTACCATGGGATTCACAGCAGTCTTCAAGTAAGATAACATTATACTTCTCACAAATACTACAAATGGTCTCCATATCATTTGGGTGACCAAGAACATGTACCAAAATAACAGCTGCAGGATTTTGTTCTTTACACAATTTTTCAAAGTGAGTGACATTTAACCCAAGATTATTAGGGTCACAATCACAGAGTATAGGTTCCATCCCATATTGAATTATCGGTGATACTGTTGTGACCCAGGAGACAGAACCTACAACTATTCTTGAATTCTTTAATTTCCCCTGCAGCAACAAACCGTATACCATCAATAAATTGGCTGATGAGCCTGAATTAACAAAAATAGAAT
>DTVI01000289.1 GCA_012963655.1 Sulfurimonas sp. | reverse complement strand
TTTATTTGAATAAAAGTCCCATACATCTCCATCATACTTTGCACCAACAGCTATGGCCTTAATACTATCAGCAACAGAGCCTCCACCGACGCCAAGAATAGCTTCAACCTTTGTTTCTTTAGCCAGTTTAATACCATCATTCACTCTTGAAAGAAGGGGGTTACTAACAATATTGTTTAGTTCAATGTATTCAACCCCATACTTTTTTAAAGAAGATATAGTTTCATCATATAAACCGCTTTTTTTGATACTTCCCATTCCATAAGCAAATAAGACCTTGTTTATGCCTGCGTCTTTAATGTACTTGCCTATCTCTTTTTCTTTACCCTTACCAAATTCTATTTTGGTTGGATTATAATAATTAAAATCTTTCAATATATACTCTCTTATTAAAATGTCTATTTTAAAAATTATATACTAAATAACTTAATTGTCTTCAATTTTTAAAAGTGTATAATCCATACATGAATAATTTAATACAAATACTTGAAGCTAAAACACCCCTAAAAAAAGAACATATACAAAATATTTTAAAACTCTTAGATGAGGGTTCAACTATCCCCTTTATCGCGCGTTATAGAAAAGAACTCACAGGTGGAGCCTCTGATGATATCCTGCGAGACTTTGAAGTTATTTATGAAAGTTCCAAAAAACTTTTAGAACGAAAAGAAGAGGTCTCACGTCTTATAAGTGAAAGAGCAGACCTAAACCCTGTTTTAATTAAAAGTATAAATGAGGCACAAACACTTCGCGTCTTAGAAGATATTTACCGCCCCTTTAAAGAAAAAAAGAGTTCTCGTTCCACTACTGCTATGGCTAATGGTCTTAGCCCCTTAGCAAATATCTTACAGTCTGCCAGACTAAGCGAAACAGAATTTAAAAATAAGGCTAAAGAGTTCTTAAGAGGAAAGGTATCTTCAATTGAAGAGGCAATTAAAGGAGCCCAAGACATCTTAGCCGAAAGGTATTCAGAACAACCAAGAGAACGTGAAACCATTAGAAATTCTATGATGAGATTTGGAAACTTAGATGTTAAAAAAGCTAAGGGCTTTAATGAAAAAGGACTTTATACCAAACTAGCTGAGCATTCAGAGAAGGTAGCTTATATCCCTTCTCATAGATTTCTTGCCATTATGCGCGCGGTTAAGGAAAAAGAGCTTTCCGCAAAGATTAGTATAGACACAAAGCGCATAGAAGAAAACATAAAAACCTATAAAATTCCTCGCCATGCTTCTAGTTCTGATAAGTTTTTATTTGCCGCCTATAAGGATGGTCTTAAGCGTTTACTTCTGCCTTCTATTGAAAGAGAAGTGATGAGTGAGTTAAAACAAAAGGCTGACTTAGCCGCTCTTAATGTTTTTGGTAAAAACTTAAATCAACTTCTTATGACTCCTCCGGTTAGTAAAAGAGTTATTTTAGCTGCTGATCCTGCTTTTCGCTCAGGCTGTAAATTAGCGGTTATTGATGAAAATGGAAGCTATTTAGAACACGCGGTTGTTTACCCTACTGAGCCAAGAAATGATTATGAAGCCTCAAAGAAGGTAGTTTTAGCCCTAACTAAAAAGTATAATATTAAGGCTGTTGCTATTGGAAATGGAACAGCTTCAAGAGAAACCCAAGAGTTTTTTGCAAGACTTAATTCAGATGAGAATGCACAACTAAACTACACCGTCGTATCTGAGGCAGGTGCTTCTGTGTATTCGGCTTCTGCTCTGGCAGCTCTTGAGTATCCTAACTTAGATGTCACTATACGTGGGGCAATTTCCATTGGTCAAAGACTACGAGATCCTATGGCCGCCCTTGTTAAGATAGATCCAAAATCTTTAGGAATAGGACAATACCAACATGATGTTGATCAAAAACTACTAGAAAAGAAATTAAATGATGTTACGGGGGATTTGGTAAATAGAATTGGGGTGGATCTTAATTCGGCCTCAGCCACTTTACTTTCTCATGTTGCAGGAATTGGTATAAAGATAGCGCAAAACATTGTGACTTATAAAGACGAACATGGAAACTTTAAACATAAGGCGCAACTTCTAAAGGTAAAAGGTCTTGGAGCAAAGGCCTATGAGCAAGCCGCTGGATTTATCCGGATCAAAGAAGGGAAGTCTATTTTTGACAATTCAGGCATACACCCTGAGTCTTATAAGATAGCCTCTAAGCTTGAAAACTTAGATTTAAATAACATTGATGTAGCTTTGAAGTCTCAAGAACTTGGCGTTGGAAAAGAGACCTTAAGAGATATTATCAATGAACTGCAAAAACCAGGTTTTGATCCAAGGGAAGACCTACCCCCTATCCCATTTAAAGAAGGGCTTACTGATATAAAGATGTTAAAAGAAGGATCTTTTGTTTCAGGGGTAGTAAGAAACATCGCTGATTTTGGAGCCTTTGTAGATATAGGACTTAAAAATGATGGCATGATTCATATCTCAAAGATGAGTGAAAAACGTATTTCACACCCCCTAGAAATTCTCTGCATCAATCAATTTCTTCCACAAATAGAAGTTGTTAGCATTGACTTAGAAAAAGGAAAGATAGGATTAAGTCTTAACTTTTCTTAGTCGGTATGATATGGCTAGTTTGGGGATTAAGAATAAATAAGAGCCCGGGGTATCCAAGCTAAAGATAGTTATTGTTTAGGTATGTCATATGTGATAATGAATTAAATATTATTGCCAAGTCCTATAGATTCTAAGATTTTTATGAAGTAAACATTTTCTCTTGATCCAGTTTTAATATATAAGAGGGACAAACCTAAAGCCAAAAAAATCTTTTTGCCTAAAGTCCTTTCCATAGCCCTTAGTAATTACAGATATCTTATTCTTAATAGGAATAACCATAATTCCTTCTGGTCTTAACATTTGTACTAATTCCATGGGAAGCTCATTTGCTGCAGCAGATACTAATATTTTATCAAATAATTCTCCAGGAAATCCAAGCTTTTCTCCTGCAAGTTCTAAATCAATATTTTTAAAACAATAGCTTCTTAAATTACTCTTTGCAAAATCTAATAGAGAGGGGATACGTTCTACTGCTCTTACTTCTTTTACGAGATAAGCTATAAGCCCTGTACTCCAACCCGAGCCACAGCCAATATCTAAGACAATATCTTCTTTGTTTAGGCATAATAATTCAAGCATAAAAGCCACTGTATAAGGTTGAGAAATTGTTTGACCTTTTCCTATATGCAAGGGATAGTCTTCATACGCTTGCCCATGTAAAGGTGAAGGCACAAAATCTTTTCTATCTATAGCATTAAAGCTTTGTATCAAGTTTTGAGAGTGTAAGACCTTTTTTTCTTGTAAATACAGGCAGAGTTCATAAGCATTGTGCATCTTTTCCCTAACCTTTCACTTATTATCTAAGACATCAATTCATCATCTTATACCTTCATTATGCTACACTAATATTTACAAATAAATTAAATGGAATATGATAAATGAAGATATTGGTTGTAGGTGCAGGAATTAGTGGTTTATCTTTTTTGCATGCAGCTCTTGCAAAAGGACTTAGCCCAACACTTATCGAAAGAGCGCCAAGGTGGTCCAAAGAAGGTGCAGGGATTCAGGTTTACAAGACCTTGGTGTAAGTAATTGGAGGTTTATTTCTACTGTATTAAAAGAACAACAAGAGCCAATTTATTATATTGGTTCTGATTCAGCTTTTATGATTTACCCTATGTCAGATGGTAAGGTGTATTATTATGCTCAAATTATAGATGAAAATAAAACTTTTTTAAACACAGATGCAAAACAAAGTCTAGAAAAAATCTTTAGAAATTATGCACCTGAGGTACTTCAAAGTATTAAAGACTTAGATAATGAGGAAATTATTTCAGGTTCTTTATCTTCCGTTATTAATACCTATTATCCTCATAAAAATATTGCCCTTATAGGTGACGCCTTACATGGTTGTCCTCCAAGCTTACAACAAGGTGTTGGCATGGGAGTTGAAGATGCCGGTCTTAGCTCATGTTCTTTCTTCCTTATCTCAAGATGAGGCCTTACAAGAGTTTACAGTCTTAAGACAAAAACGTGTGGATTGGGTTGTAGATGAGTCTAATAAGATTATTCGCCTTGCTTCAACTGGAAGGTCTTGGATAGGACGAATCATACGAAATATGATGATTCGTTATAAGGGGCCTGCAAATGTTGCAGGATGGATATATTTAATGTCGCAAGAGATTTAGTCTGAGTGACGTGATCTTTGGCCTCTTGGCTTTGGAGTTCTTGTAGAGTTTCCGTTAGAGTTTTGACCACGATTACGTTGTTCATTACTTCTTCCACTTCTAGCGTTATTACGGTTTCCACCGCCTCCGCCATTTCCACCGCGACCTCCGCCACCGCCTCCACGTTTTCCACCACGACCATTTTGAATAGCTTCTGCTTTGATAGAAGGATCTGGCGTAAACCCTGTAATTTGAACTTGCGAAATACGAGTTTTAATAAGTGACTCTATCCCTCTAAGGTAGTCATGTTCATCAACACATACTAAAGATACAGCTTGTCCTGAGTTACCTGCACGACCTGTTCTTCCAATACGGTGAACATAATCTTCCGCAATATTTGGAAGTTCATAATTTACAACGTGTGAAAGCTGGTCAATATCAATACCACGCGCGGCGATATCTGTTGCAACAAGTACTTTTACCTTACCGGCTTTAAATCCAGCTAAGGCTTTGGTACGGGCATTTTGACTCTTATTTCCATGAATGGCCGATGAAGAGATACCATCTTTGTCTAACTGCTCAGCAAGACGGTTCGCCATATGTTTAGTACGTGTAAATACAAGAACTTGTTCCCAGTTATTATCTCTAATTAACTGAGTTAACATTTCGCGTTTTCTACCCTTATCAACAGGATAAACAATTTGTTCAACCTTAGCGGCTGTTTCATTTGTACGTGCTACTTCAACAAAAGAAGGATCATTTAAAAAACCACTTGCTAGTGTCTTGATCTCTTTTGAAAAAGTCGCAGAGAAAAGAAGGTTTTGACGTGTTTTTGGAAGTACTTTTAAAATCTTTTTGATGTCATGGATGAAACCCATGTCAAGCATTCTGTCTGCTTCATCAAGTACAAAGAACTCAACTTGAGTAAGATCAACTGCTCTTTGGTTCATAAGGTCTAAAAGACGTCCTGGAGTTGCGATAATAATATCTACACCAGTTTTAAGGTTATTAATCTGAGGGTTAATACTAACACCACCAAAAATTACCATAGATTTAAAAGGAAGGTATTTTCCATAATCTCTAACATTCTCAGCAACCTGAGCCGCTAGTTCTCTTGTAGGTGTTAAAATAAGTCCACGAACAGGACGCTTGCCTCTTGGCTTTGGTGAGTTAGCTAAAAGATTTAACATAGGAAGTGTAAAACCAGCAGTCTTACCTGTTCCTGTTTGCGCGCCTGCTAAAACATCTTTACCTTCTAAAATAAGAGGTATTGCTTTTTCTTGTACGGGTGTTGGGGTATCATAACCCTGATCATTAATTGCACGTAAAATGTGCTCATTTAAGCCTAAGTCTGTAAATTTCAATATAATTTCTTTTGATTTCAAACCTTACTACATAATGTAGACCGGTCTAGTTTGAAGGGGGTTTGTTTTGAAGATTTCACTTAAGAAGTCTAATTAAAACGAAGTCAGTCATCGACCGAGGATGCTGATATTGGTGAAATTATAGCATAAGTTATATAAATGTTATTTATAAGTTCAAGATAGTGTTTTTCAAGAATTTTTAAACTTTATTTCAAAAAGAA
>DTVI01000288.1 GCA_012963655.1 Sulfurimonas sp. | reverse complement strand
TACAGTAAGAAGTTTCTTTAGAAAACTTGTTCAGGCTCTTTGGCCTTTTTAAAACAATTACAATAAGAAGTTTCTTTAAAAACCGTATTTAGGTTAGTTGGCTTTTTTAAGGCTTATCTTCTTCTTATATCTCTTTATGTATTATGTCTATAAAGGCTAACCATGTATAAAGTAATTTTATTTTCCCTTCTTCTTTCTTCTTTATATGCACAAACATATGAAGAATTTTTACAATCACAAAATCAAGATTTTTCTTCTTTTAAAGAAAAACGAGATAAAGATTTTTCAAGTTTTTTAAATAAGGAATGGAAGGCATTTAAAGCCTCTCAGGGAGAGGTGGCTTATGGTAAAAAGAAGCCAAAAACCTTACCTAAGGCAAGTGTCAAAAAAGTAGTTAGGCCAAAGAAACCTAACCTTATTGAAATTAAACTGAGCAACCCTAAAGACAAGACTGTTAAAGTAATACGCATTAAACCTAAAAAAGAAAAAACAGTTCTTATTGTTTCTTCTGAACCTATAAATAATAAGAAAAAAGGTTATAGCAAGATTGTAATACCCCCACAAAGCCAAAACCTCAAGACCTTATACCTTAAGTACTTTGGTGTGGACTTACAAATTAATTATGATAAATCAATGCTGATTGATATGAAAAGAAATATTACGAAGGATGATATTACCCTAGCCTGGGATAACTTAGCTCAAAGTGAGTATAAGCCAACGATAAAAGCCTTAGAAATGATTTCTTCTAAACTTAAATTAAATGCATGGGCTGAGTACCTTCTTGTTAAAAAGGTGTCCCAGGGCTTATATCAAGATAAAAATGAAGCAAAAATATTTTCATGGTTTACTCTTTTAAAAATGGGGTATGACGCGCATATTGCTTACGAGTCACATAATATAATTTTGCTTCTTCCTATTAAAGGCAACTTATATAATACAAGTTATTATACGCTCAATAAGAAAAAATATTATGCCATTGATTATTATGCAAAGGGCAAATTGGGTTCTATTATGACTTATGATAATATTTATGAGGGAGCAAGTAAAAGCATAGAGTTTTCTTTGAAAAACTTACCCTTATTTAATGTAAAAAAGGTAAATAAGGTCTTAGTTTTTAGGCTAGAAAATAAAAATAAGTATATTCCCTTATCGTATGATCAAAACCTATTAGAATTTTTTCAATCTTATCCTCAGGTTTCATATTCTCATTATTTTTCTTCTTCAGACTCTAGTCTGTTGAAAAATAGTCTTATACGTTCATTTAAGCCTTTATTAGAAGGAAAAACCCAAAGCGAGGCCTTAGATATTATTTTAAACTTTGTTCAAAATGCCTTTAAGTATAAGGTTGATGATAAGCAGTTTGGAATGGAAAAGGTAATGTTTCCTTCTGAGAGTGTTTTTTATCCTT
>DTVI01000287.1 GCA_012963655.1 Sulfurimonas sp. | reverse complement strand
GAAATAGGAGGAGAAGACAAAACCATTAAAAGAAGCATCGAGGATTTTCAAATGGCAGTTCCTTTTGCCATTCTTTGTATTTATTTTGTTTTAGTTCTCCTTTTTGATTCTATGACTCAACCCCTTATTATTTTAGCAGCTATTCCTTTTGCCATTGCTGGTGTCATTTACACTTTCTTTTTTTGGGGAATGGACATTAGTTTCTTTGCAGGCATTGGTTTATTGGGTCTTATAGGAATTGTTGTTAACGATTCCCTCATTATGGTTTCCCATTTAAATAACCTCTCCAGTGACAAGGAATTAACTTTAGATATTATTGTTCAAGGCTCAACTGATAGGTTAAGGGCCGTTATTTTAACAACGATTACAACAGTGGCGGGGATGACACCCACTATTTTTGGGTTTGGAGGGAGCGAACCTTACCTTATTCCTCTTGTCCTTGCTGTAGTAGGGGGGCTTGTCTTTGCAACTATAATCACCTTGGTCCTCGTGCCTACTCTTTATTCATTTCGAATAAAGAAGGCAAAAAAAGCTTCATAAAAAGGTTAGGAAAAACAAACACCCTTTTTTCATTCTTCAAAACCACTCACTTATCGTTCTCCCACCAAGTGACCTAAATAAATATCAATGTATTCATCATAGAAAGTTCAAATTTAATTTAAAAATCTTCATTTTGAATTATAATCTTGTGTATGAAATTAATCATCATTCTATTTCTCTTATTGACTTCGAACGGTATATTCGCCAATTCCAGAATAGTCATCAAAGATGCAAAAACTTTAGAATCTGTCTCCTATAATGTATCCGACTTAACAAAAACTAAGATGAAATCTATAAAACTTTACCCCAATGTCAGTTGCACCGCTAAAGTTTTTTTGTACCCAAGAAGGATTGGGGATTTCATTATCAAGACTTGGGTTTTAATGTGTGATATTGGCAAAATTAAGGTTGCCCCAACATTCCCTTGCATTAAACATAGGAATGGTTTTATCGAGACCCATTTTGCCGAGACTTATGTAGATAATGGAACTGGAGGTAAGAGAATCTCATTTGTGTGTGGTAAATTCTAGAATCGGTCTTAGAGAAGTACTAAAATGATTAGAATAAACGATGTTAAAACAGTCATCATACTCTTTATGAAAACTAATCTCCTCTTTGTAGGCTATCGAGGTAAAGTCATTTAAATTAAATTCATTTATCTAAGGTATTTGCGAAGAAACTGGTGAAACCTTTCCCTTTACAAGTCGCCCAAATACTTCAAAGCTCATCTCGACCCTTAAAAAAATAGAATGAAGAGAAATATGGAAAGAGCGAGTAAGCCGGGCCTACAAAAGTTTGATTAACCAGACCTAAAATCAATACATATCTGTAATAAGGATCAATATAACGATTTATCTTTTAATAGAAGCTC
>DTVI01000286.1 GCA_012963655.1 Sulfurimonas sp. | reverse complement strand
ATATAAAGAAAAAATGATGGAAACTCTTACTGAAGTTGATGGCAATGATGATTTCGCTGAAAAATTCTTAGATGGTGGCGAATTTACTGAAGCAGAAGTTGTAGCTGCAATTAAATCTGCTACTTTAGGTATGGCTATTGTTCCAATGACTCCAGGTACTGCATTTAAGAACAAGGGTGTTCAGACTTTACTTGACGCTGTTGTTGCTTACCTTCCTTCTCCTTTAGAGTCAGAAGCTATCATGGGTACTATGATGGACGATGAAGAAATTGAAGTTGCAGTTCCATCTACTGATGATGGTGATTTTGCAGCACTAGCGTTTAAAATTATGACAGATCCATTTGTTGGTGTTCTTACTTTTATTCGTGTTTACCGTGGTTCATTAGAATCAGGTTCATTTGTACACAACACTACAAAAGACAAGAAAGAGCGTATCGGCCGTATCGTTAAGATGCACGCTATTAAACGTGAAGAAGTTAAAGAAATTTATGCAGGTGAAATCGGTGCAGTTATTGGTCTTAAGGCTACTACTACTGGTGATACACTTACAAATGGTGAAAAAGTTGTTCTTGAAAGAATGGACTTCCCAGAACCAGTTATTTCTGTTGCTGTTGAGCCTAAGACTAAAGCGGATCAAGAAAAAATGGGTATCGCTCTTTCTAAGCTTGCAGCTGAAGATCCTTCTTTCCGTGTTCACACAGACGAAGAAACTGGTCAAACTATTATCTCAGGAATGGGTGAACTTCACCTAGAAATCCTTGTTGATAGAATGAGAAGAGAATTCTCTGTTGAAGCAGAAGTTGGTGCACCTCAGGTTTCTTACCGTGAGTCAATTAAAGATGCTGTTAATCAAGAATACAAGTACGCTAAGCAATCAGGTGGTCGTGGTCAGTTTGGTCACGTTTACTTGAAAATTGCACCAGGTGAAGCTGGTTCAGGTTTCGTATTTAATAACGAAATTAAGGGTGGGGCTGTTCCAAGAGAATATATCCCAGCTGTTGAAAAAGGTTGTAAAGAAGCAACTCAAAATGGTGTTCTTGCTGGTTACCCAATCGAAGACATCGAAGTTACTTTATATGACGGTTCTTACCATGATGTGGATTCAAATGAAATGGCGTTTAAACTAGCTGCTTCAATGGGATTCAAAGAAGGTTGTCGTAAGGCATCTCCATCAATCCTTGAGCCAATGATGAAGGTTGAAGTTGAAGTTCCTGAAGATTACATGGGAGACGTTATCGGTGACCTTAACCGTCGTCGTGGTCTTGTAAATAACATGGGTGATCGTTCTGGAAACAAGATCATTGATGCATTCGTACCATTATCTGAAATGTTCGGTTACTCAACTGACCTTCGTTCAGCTACTCAAGGTCGTGCTACATACTCTATGGAATTTGATCACTATGCAGAAGTTC
>DTVI01000285.1 GCA_012963655.1 Sulfurimonas sp. | reverse complement strand
GAAGTTAGAAAAGTTTTTTTATTCTTTTAATGGCTGTAGCTATGTTGTATCTACTATTTAATTGGTATGATAAAAAGTATTTTAAACAAAATCCAATTTCTGCAAAAATCCAAGAACGTGTTTTTAAGGCTGAACAAAAGGTTTTAGCCCTTATTTATAATAAGTTTCATATACAAAGGCATATACCTCTTATTATTTCTGATGAATTTCACAGTAATTTATATGGGCTTACCTCATATAAGGATAAAAATATAAAAATTTATCTCAATAAAAAGCGCTTTAAAGAGAGTGAAAACTATATGATAGAAGAGGTTATTCCTCATGAATATGCGCATGCTATGGTTTTTCTCTTAGGTGAAAAAGCCCCAGGAGATGGGCATACTGCCTTATGGCAAAAAATATGTTTAGAACTTGAGGGTAAAGAATGCATCCAATACGTGGATAATGAAACTATTATACGTGAAAAAATGAATAGCTTTTTTTAACCAATATCTTATTAAAAAAAAGGATGTTAATGAGAAAAATATTATTAAGTTTATGCGTTCTTTTCTTCAGTTCTTGCGCTCAAAACCCTATACCCAATGAAGAATTTACCTTAGAAAATACCCAATGGAAGTTAGTGAGTTTTGGTTATAAACGTATGGCTGTTCCTAAAAATGTATGGATAAGCTTTAAAGAAGGCATATATTCTGGACATTGTGCTTGTAATGGTATGGGTGGCGCATACGAGGTAGATAAAAATACACTTGAGATTAAAGCAGGGATATCAAGATTAATTGCCTGTCCTGATATGCGTTTAGAAACCAAGATTCGTCAAGAAATACAAGAGGTAAATTCATATAAATTTGAAAATAAACAACTCATTTTAATGCATGGGAAAGAGGCTATTTTGAATTTTATAGAAGTTCCTTCTGAGTAAATATCTTCTTCTTCTTGTATCTGTTTGCCTTAGTGCGCAGATGAAGGACTTCAATATTTTTCCTTCCTCTTTTGAAACAAGTGATACCCCAGGTATCCATATCTTAGATGTAAAAGAACTTTCTTTTGACAGTATAAATGGGATAAGGTTTTCTGGTATATCAGCCTTGGCCTATTCAAATGCAAAAGGCTTATATGCTCTTAGTGATAGAGGCTATTTATTTAATTTAGAACTAAGTATAAAAGCAAAGAAAATTCGAGATCTCAAAATAGTAGATGCTTGGGTCTTAAAAAATAAGAAAAGTAAAGCTTTAAAACATAATGATGCAGAAGGAATGAGTTTAAGTAAGGATGGTCTAATTATCTCTTTTGAAAGAGATCCTAAGGTTTCTTTATTTACTTATGAAGGCAGAAAAGTAAAAAACCTAGCTATCGCTTCTGTTCTAAAAGATATAAAAAATTACGATGCAAAAGATTTTATAAAACTTTTAAAAGA
>DTVI01000284.1 GCA_012963655.1 Sulfurimonas sp. | reverse complement strand
TCTAAACGTTTTGCAACCCGGCTATAACTGGTTTAGATGGTTCAGCTGACGCAGATATAGAAATGATGAGAAAAGAATTTTCTAAGCGTAGAGATGAAGCAGTAGACCTATTTAATGCTATTGATGGGGTATCTGTTATCAAACCCGATGGTGCTTTTTACCTTTTTGTAAATATCTCTGAGCTAGAAAAAGATTCGTTAAAATTTTCTAAACAACTTCTAGAAGACACAGGTGTAGCTATTGTTCCTGGTGTTGGGTTTGGAACAGATGGTCACTTTAGATTCTCTTTTGCAACAGATATAGAAAGTATCCGTGAAGGAATTTCACGTATCAAAGACTTTATGTCCAAAAACTACTAAAAATCCCTTAAGGGATTGCTCTACTTTAACTATAATAATTCATTATAGAAAATACGCCTCAAATTAGAACTTATTTTACTACTCAGCGCTTTGCTAACTTAATATGATCCAGAACAAAGCCATAGAAGAAAATTATTTTAAATCTTTGATGGAAACTATTCTGAGAGAGCCATTTTTACACCTTTAAAGCCAAAATTCATTCTCTCTAATACACACAACCCTCAATTTATTTCATTACTGTCAAAAGAGCTTTTGAACTGCTCTTTATCTGTATAATTTTTTCTCATATAAGTGATTTAACACAAGAATAAAGGCTAAAACATCTTTTTCTAATTCTTCATCATGTTCTTCATTAATAAGATGCTTATCTTCAATCTTTAATGAGGTATCTCTTGAATATCTGTATGTATTAGCTTCCTTACCTGGACGAAGAACCGCGACCTTATCTTTAATCATAAGTGCATAAGTATTATTAAACTGCATAAAAGACAGTTCTTGCTTATGCTCAGAGAAGATCGAATGACCCATAATAGGATAGGTAAAGTCAGCTCCTACAAGATCTAAGGTTGTAGCAATAATATCAGGTTGGGTGCTAATCTTATCATAAGAAGATGCTTTAACCCCTCCCCCAAGTATAAGCCCAGGGACATGGAACATATTTACAGGAAGAGGGTCTTGACCATATACACGTACATTATGATCAGATACAATAAGAAAGATAGTATCTTTATAATATTCTCCTACTTTAGCACTTTTAATCATCTCTGCAATGGCAAAATCTGCATATTTAATGGCATTTTTTACTGACTTCTTCTCTACCCCTTTAACTAGTTCAATCTTCCCATCAGGAAAATCAAAAGGCATATGATTTGATGTGGAAAACACTACTGACATAAAAGGTATTTTTGCCTTATATAAACGTCTAAATTCAGCGTCAGCGTAGCCAACAACTTCTTCATCACAAATGCCCCAGGTTCCAACAAAAGAAGGGTCTTTCATCTTAGGCTGATCTATTACCTTATCAAAACCATTTCCTAAGAACCAAGCCTTCATATTATC
>DTVI01000283.1 GCA_012963655.1 Sulfurimonas sp. | reverse complement strand
ATTTCAGATATAGTTGACTGAGCTTTTTCGCTTTTATAAGTATCAAAATTATATGCACCAAGAATTAAACCTTCCACTAAAGCAGAAAATATACCTTTGTCATTATTAATATCATATTGAGAAATTTTTAAACTGGTATAGTTGAATTTAGAAAGTATTTTAATGGCTGTAGCAGCAGCAGATCTAAACAGATCATGCTCGTTTTCTTCAACGCCTACATAAAGTGTTTTAAATTCAGAAATATAACAAGTCTCATCTTGTGTAGCTTTAAAACCAAGTTCATTTAAAATGCCCTCATGTAAAAGTTCATTAGTGTCTAAGGCAAAAACTACTGTAAGTTCAGAGTTGATATCGTATAAGTGCTTATCTTCAATAGATATTTTCATATTTGTTAACCTTTTATGTTGTTTTACTCCAGAACAAAGATGAAACAATTCACCTTTGTTTTGGAGGTATCCTTTTATATTCTTGAGGTATTCTTTAAAAAAGTTTAGTTGTTAAAGTCTAATAAGTCTTTAGCTTGAATCATATCTTTATCACCACGACCTGATAGGTTAATGATAATAGTTTGACCCTTAATATCTTTTATCTTTTTAAGGTAGGCAACGGCGTGAGAAGATTCGAAAGCAGGGATTATTCCTTCTTTTCGTGATAACCAAACAAAGGCTTCAAGTGCTTCATCATCTGTCACTGAGTCATAAGAAATTGTTCCATTATCTTTATGAAAGGCATGTTCAGGTCCAATTCCTGGGTAGTCCAGTCCTGCAGAGATAGAATGTGCTTCTAAGACCTGTCCATCATCATCTTGCAGAAGGTAAGACATTTGACCATGTAAAACACCAGGACGTCCTTTTTCTAAAGAAGCTCCGTGTTTATTTGTTTCAATACCTAGGCCACCAGCTTCAATACCAATACATTCAACCTTTTCATCTTCTAAGAAGTGTTGAAAAGCACCAATAGCGTTTGAACCACCACCAATACAAGCAATTACCTTATCTGGAAGCTGTCCCTCAAGTTCTAAGATTTGCGCTCTAGCTTCCCAACCGATAATGGCTTGAAAGTCTCTAACCATCATAGGATAAGGGTGAGGGCCTGCAACGGTTCCAATGATGTAAAAAGTGTCTCTTGCATGTGTAACCCAGTGGCGAATGGCGTCATTCATAGCATCTTTAAGTGTACGGCTTCCACTTTCAACAGAATTCACCTTTGCACCTAAAAGTTTCATTCTAAAGACATTTAGCTCTTGTCTCTCAACATCTTTTGCGCCCATAAAGATTTCACATTCTAAACCTAATAGAGCACAAATAGTAGCGGTTGCCACACCATGTTGACCTGCACCTGTTTCAGCAATAACCTTTTTCTTTCCAAGGCGCTGAGCCATTAAACCCTGAGCAATAACATTATTGACCTTGTGTGCACCG
>DTVI01000282.1:802-1422 GCA_012963655.1 Sulfurimonas sp. | reverse complement strand
GCTAGTACTTCTGATGGATAAAGGTCTAAATCAACTTTATCTAATGCCTGAACATGTCCAAATATTTTAGAAATTGATTTTAGTTCGACAATCGGCTTTCTATTTAAATTATTAGTATAAGATTGACTTCGCATATATTTCTATAAATCATTATTACAAAATTTTAAAAATATTAACCTATTTTAAATGTACAAACAATACAATTCAATTCTGCCAATTTAACTTGTTTCACAATCTTGACGATTCATCATATGCAATATTGACTTAAGTTACCATATCAGTTTTTAAACTAATTAGGAAATATATATCAGGTAACGATTAAGTATGTTTTTTAAATTAAATATAGTTGAATGGTATTTATTTTTAAGATTTTATGTTTCACTTACAGTAATTGACACAATAATTTGTTAAAACCTTATACTATGATATCAACTTAAGTACTAATATTATATTTTTTCCTTACAACGCTAATAAAAACAGCCAGTAGAATTGTTATTCCAATTACTATTTCCTGAATAAAACTTGATACTCCTAATATATTTAGACCATTATTTAAAATACCAATTAATATCACACCGTATAATGTTCCAATTATACTTCCTATACCTCCAAACAATGAT
>DTVI01000282.1:0-792 GCA_012963655.1 Sulfurimonas sp. | reverse complement strand
AGGCTGGATA
This sequence comes from Sulfurimonas sp., assembly GCA_012963655.1. GTDB lineage: Bacteria > Campylobacterota > Campylobacteria > Campylobacterales > Sulfurimonadaceae. Next base: position 782 of record DTVI01000282.1, on the reverse strand, counting down.
ATAGAGGTATTAAATATACCTCCATTTATTGCTACTCCCCCAAACAATGATGTACCACCAATACACACAGCAGCAATAACTTTTAATTCCAAACCAGTACCCAGTAAAGGTTGACCTGAATTTACCCTAGATGTCATAAGTATTGCTGCAATTGCAACTAAAAAATTTGCATACATATAAATATATAATTTGTACTTTAATATGCTTATACCAGCCAATTTTACTGCCCTTTCATTACCACCGATTGAATAGGTGTAATAACCTAATTTTGTTTTTTGTAGTATTATATGTGTTATAATTAGAAATAAAATCATTATCATAAAACTTATAGGTACACCAAAATATTTACCATTGCCTATCCACTTGAAAAATTCGGACTCTAATCCAAATATTACTGTTCCACTCGTGAAAGTTAAAGCACTACCTGCCATGATTGAGTAGAATGCGAGAGTAGCAATAAATGGAGGTATATTTAATACCTCTATTATCCAGCCTTTAAGAAAACCAATAAAAACACCTAAAATTATACAAACTATCATCGCTAATGCTACGCCGAAATAAGTTGATGAATAATGTGTTATTATAGCTGCCATTATTACACTAAGTAGTGCTGTCATTTTACCAACTGATAAATCTATTCCTCCACAAATAATAATCATTGTCATACCCCAAGCCATTAATCCAATAAATGCTATTTGCCTCCCGATGTTCATTACATTATTGAATGAAAAAAACACAGGGTTTATTAAACCAAAGATTAAAGATAGTATTAAAATTGCTAA
>DTVI01000281.1:16555-20300 GCA_012963655.1 Sulfurimonas sp. | reverse complement strand
TAGCGCTTATAGGAAGCGATACAGATGTAGCAAGGGAAAGATTGGAAAAAGGTGCCATCGTTTTACGCTTATCTCCTACATGGGTACGCTTTGGTACATTTGAGTATTTGAATGCTTATGGGGAACATGACAAGCTTAAAGAACTTGCTGATTATGTTATAGACGAAAGCTTTGCCTATCTTAAAGGAAGTGAAGACATATACTTAAAGATGTATGCTGAGATAGTTAAAAACACAGCAAGAACAATAGCTTCATGGCAAAGTGTAGGTTTTAACCATGGTGTTATGAATACAGATAATATGTCCATAGATGGTAGAACCATAGATTATGGGCCTTTTGCCTTTTTAGACGATTATGATCCTAATTATGTATGCAACCATACTGATACACAAGGCCTATATAGCTTTTCCAGTCAAGTCGGAAGTGCAAGATGGAATTTAGACATGCTTGCTCGTACACTCTCCCCTCTCATTGAGTATGAATTATGTGAAGAGGTACTTGATGATATGTTTTGGAGTACCTATGAGGATGTTTATTCCAAAATAATATATAATAAATTAGGCCTTCAAACACAAGAAGATGATGATAAAGAACTGTATCAAGTAATGTTTAGAGCATTAGCCAATGCCAGTATAGACTACACTTTGTTCTTTAGAAAGCTTTCTCGTTATAAAGGGGACAAATCAGATATCTTAGATATATGTGTTAATAGACAGCCTCTAGACGGCTGGTTGGATAGATATACTAAACGATTAGAAAAAGAGCTTGTAGCTGAAGACAAACGTCATGAGCAGATGCTTTGTATTAATCCAAAGTATATACTCAAAAACCATATACTCCAAGAGGCTATAGAAAAAGCTGAGAAACATGACTTTAGTATGGTAAATGATCTTCTTAAGGTAGCCTTAGCTCCTTTTGATGAACATCTTGAGTTAGAGCATTTATCTAAGGTAACACCCTTAGCATCTAAAAATAATAAACTTAGCTGTTCTTCATAAAGAAATTCATGTCTTATATAAATTTGTTTCATATTTAGCGAATATAGAATGTACTTATATTATAATGCTGGTACTAATAACTTTACTACATTAATATAAAGGATAAATATGAAAACAATGACATGTAAACAACTTGGAGGAGCCTGTGATAAGGTTTTTAAAGCAGAAAGCTTTGATGAGATGGCAGAGTTAAGTAGAGCGCATGGTATGCAAATGTTTCAAGAAGGTGACGCTGCACACATGAAGGTTATTCAAGAGATGTTGGTTTTGATGAATGACCCTGAAGCAATGGAAAAATGGTTAGACGGTAAAAAAGCAGCATTTGCTGCTATAGCTGATGATTAGAACTTAGGTTCTAACTCATCAACAAAATAAGAAAATTGTTTTCTTCTTTTACTACAGAGAAAGCATGATTTTTACAAAAATCACGTGTCATCTCCTTAGCCATCTTAGTGGCTGTTTCAAAAGCATCTTTTTCGTTATCAAAACTTTGAGTACTTTTGAATTTAGAGCGTTTAAAGCAGGTACATTCTTTTTCTATGCTAATGGTAAACATACGAGATTAAGATACTTTCTTACTTGACAAGAAAGACACTTCTACCTTATGCTCATTAAAACCTAATTTAGTTGCATCTTTTTCGCCCTCAAGAAGTTGAATAAATTGGTCTTGAGAAATTATGCTCAAGCCTAAGTCTCTTCCTGTTAGTTTTTCCATTTGAGCTTGGTTCTTATCAAAAAATTCTTTTGTTGTTTCGTTTTTAACTAAAATAAAGTCTGCATTATTGTCTTTGGCTTGCATTAAAATATCACCTGCAATTTTATAAGAGAAATCTTTATCACATAGAACTGAAGCAGATCCTAAATCTTCTTTACTTGAAAGAATTTCCACATTCACTGCCTTAGAATCTGCAATAAGCATATCTAGGTTTGTTTCTTTTACGCCATGATAAGCAGCAATATTAAATCCCTCAAAGTCTTGAGAAACATCTGTAAGAGATAAGGTGCCTGCTTCTTCAAAAGACGTAATCACTTGAGTCTTTAAGAAAGAGTCTATCTTCTTTTGAACCTTATATGCTGGCTTGATATATTCTTTAGCCATATACATAAGCTTTTGGATTTTATCCTCATCCTTCGTACATGCAAGTCTATTTTGCAAAGAAGTATGAAACCATATTCCATTTTCATCTTTAGTAAGAATTTCTAAGATTTTATTTTTAAGTTCAAACTTTTCTTCAATAAGATCAGCCGCTATTACTAAAACATGATCACCAATATAATCTCTATTATAGTTTAATGTGTTTGATGCATAATACGCAAGCTCTGTACTTTTTCTGTACTCAATATTTGTTGCTGCGTCCATGAATTCATCTAAAAGTGAAAGTTTATCAAGGAAGTCAGATCTGTCAATAATAAGATCTTTTTGAGCTCTAAATTCAGAAATAGAATCAATACGAATTTCATTACCAAACTTTTTTACCATATCTGAAACTAATACAGAGGCATTCGTATAAAGTTCATTTATTTTAAGGTTAATGTTTTCTTTATAACCAAAGGCCTCTATAGCATTCATCTGATTTAAAAGATCATTTATTGTATCGCTATCACCATATTCAAGGCTATGTTTTTGATAATAAGGAAGATAATCTGTTTTGGTGTTAAATCTAAAAAGTTCAATAAAAATTTTCTTATTCACGTAAGGGCTCCTGGGCACTAAAATTGAGTAATTATAGTGTAAAACAACCAAATTTTTATGTCATTTAGGGCTTTGTACCTCGTCTTACGACGAGGTGTGTAAAAAAGTTTTCACCTTAGGCTTGTAGGAGTTTCCCTAAAGGTGTATTGAAATTAATTTCTTTGTCTTTTTTTCCAAGATCAAAGTCAATCTGAGAAATCGTTCCTGCAATTCCACTTTCTTGAAGGTATATACCAGAAGCGCGTAGCTCACCTAGTTTTTCATTTTTATCCGTTTTATACGTGAAGTCAGCCTCTGTTGCATTTAGATAAATTGCCCCAATACCAACCTCCCCTAGGGCTAAAAGTTCTTTTCCTTCACTCATGCCACCGTTCCAGATTTGAAGTTTCTCCCAAATCGCATCATTTTCATCTATCCAATTATTATTATCCTCATCATACTGAGCTAGCTCATCAAATCCATTTCCTAATATAGTTCCAAAAAGCTCTCTTCCTTGATTAATCTTTCCATCTTCATTTTTATCTAAGGCCAAAAATCCTGAGCCTTCTTTGAGCTTAGAAATCTGGTCTTCTTCTCCATCATTATCTAAGTCAAAAGAAAAACGTGTTTCACTAAGCTCAGGGAGCTCACCATTATAATTTATAACTAAGGGATCAAACACCCTCCCCGTGTCAATACGGTTTTCAACTACAAATGAACGTGACATAGAAAAATCAATATTTATATTCATTTCTTGTGTATCTGTCTTAATAACGCCTGTAGTTGAAAAAGAAAAGCTTTCATTTTCACTATAACGTTCGTATAAGCTTAGTTTTTGACTTGATCTAGCTCTGGAATTTTCAGCCATCTCTTCTATACTCTCAACCTGAGTATCTATCCTTTCTTTTATGGAGTGCATGAGACTGTCAATAATTGAAAAAAATGTATTAGGTTTGTTATAATTGTTTGCACATTCACAAACATGAGCTATTTCACCTAATACATCATTTCCTTTTATCTCATCTTGCTTTGCAAAGACTTCATCTGGAAGAAAACTCTCAAAACTTGTTTTTGC
>DTVI01000281.1:0-16521 GCA_012963655.1 Sulfurimonas sp. | reverse complement strand
TTAATAGCTCTTGTGTAAAGCTATATTGCGACTGCATTTGTAATTCATAAGATTGTATCTTCATGAAATTACCTTATCTAGGCATAAATTTTCATCCTTGATAAACCTAAGAAGCTACATTCCCTTACAGCCCCCGTCTATATGTATAAGCAAATCTTATACCTACTGCTTTAATACCTTGCTAATACTACTTAGGTACAATTCTTTAAAAACAACCAGGAATACACATTGTCTATAGAAATAATCTCATGGAACGTAAACGGAATTCGCGCAGTTGGCAATAAAGATGCCTTAAAATGGATAGATGAGAGACAACCTGACATTATGTGTCTTCAAGAGATAAAAGCCTTAGAAGAGCAAATACCAGAGGGCTTGTTTGAGCTAGAATACGCAAATAGAGCTGTAAATTCTGCGGACAAAAAAGGATATTCAGGTACATGTACTTGGTCTTCTATGGTTCCTGAGTATACTGAGGTTCGTCATGACATCGACCTTGGAAGAGAAGGCCGTATATTAGAGCAAGATTTTGGAGACTTTGTACTTTTTAATGTTTATTTCCCTAATGGACAAAAAGATGATGAACGTTTAGCCGTTAAGATGAAGTTTTATGATGATTTTTTAAGCTATTGTGACTCATTAAGAGATAATGGTAAATCAGTTGTGATTTGTGGTGATGTAAATACTGCACATAAAGAAATTGATTTAAAAAATCCAAAGGCAAATTCTAAGACCTCAGGTTTCTTACCAATTGAGCGTGAGTGGATGGATAAACTAATAGAACATGGATATGTTGACACCTTTAGATACGTAAATGGTGACAAAGAAGAAGAATATTCGTGGTGGTCTTACCGTTCTGGTGCTAGAGCAAAGAATGTAGGATGGAGAATTGATTACTTTTTCATCTCTGATGACTTAGTAGAATGTTTAGAAGATGCCTTTATTTTACAAGATGTTACAGGCTCTGATCACTGTCCTGTCGGGATTAAGTTAGACATATAACTTACTATATAAAAAACTATATAGTAAGTTAGCTTGTACTAGAAGTGAATGCATAGCATCACTGAAGTACAAAACCTTGGTATTGATTCATTTGAGAACACTCTACCTTTGTTTTCTCAAAAAAGCTATTTAGCTTTTGGTCTAAAAGGTTTAATAACATCTTCATTACATTCTAAAAATGGTCCTTCAAGTAAGTCTATACAATAAGGAACAGCAGGGAAAACAGCATCTAAACATTCACGAATAGACTTAGGCTTACCTGGAAGATTGATGATAAGTGATTTTCCACGTATTCCCGCAGTTTGACGAGATAAGATAGCCGTTGGTACAAACTTTAAAGACTCTTGACGCATTAGTTCACCAAAGCCTGGCATCATCTTCTCACATACATTTTCAGTAGCCTCAGGAGTAACATCTCTAAGTGCTGGACCTGTTCCCCCTGTTGTTACCACTAAACAACACCCTTCAGTGTCACAAAGCTCAATCATAGTCTTTTCTATTTCAGCTTGTTCATCAGGTATACATCTATATACAATATCAAAGTCTGAAGATAAGTAGTCTTTCATAGTATCTTGAATTGCTACACCAGAAATATCTTCATATATCCCTGCACTAGCTCTGTCTGAGGCTGTAATGACTCCAATTTTAATTTCACTCATAATTATTCTCCAATGTTTAGTGTATGACCTGCGCCATTTATCATGTAAGTATCTGCATAAGGTAAGAAATATTCTTTTGCATTATCTGCATTAATAATCTTATCCTCAGATCCAAGATAGACTTCTATCTTTATACCTTTGTCTTGTAAGGCTTTTAACTCATCTGCCTTCCATATAAAACTAAGAAGGTCTTCTAACTCCTGAGCTGATCCATCTTGATGTAAGACCCTTTTATCAATAGAAGCAGGTAAAAAGATAGACTTATGGAAGTTTTCATAATATGCTTCTTTATCTTTTGCAAAATACATGTTTTGCATACGTATGAATTTATCTGTTTTATCTTGAAAAAAAGCGGGAGAAAACAGTTGTAAAGTATCTACTCTTGTTTTTGTAGTCTTTGCTTCTTCAAAGGCCTTTATTGCACCATATGAGAAACCTGCAATAGTATATTCAGTGTCTTTTATATACTGCGAAAAAAGTTGCTTGTCATTACACAGACAAAAACCACTATAAAACTTCATCCATCACTTTCTTGATTTGCTCTTTTGTGATTTGCTCTTTTTCTATAAGTTCTACTTGCAGGGCTTGTATTTGAACTTGCATACCTGAAAGGAACTCTTTTGTTTCGGCGTATAGCTTATTAATAAGATGGATATTATCCTTAGCATTAGGGATAATCTGTTCACCCATTCCATAATTTTCTAGAACAAGTTCAACAATCTTTTTAACTTCTTTTAAATCTTGTTCAACATTAGTAGAATGTTCCCCATAATGGATCTCACAAATGGCCATACCTGAGAGCATAACCTTAATATAAGAAAGAAGTTTATGCTTAGTTACTAGGTCAACATCATAAGGTCTAAGTCCATCATTTATCATAGTAAATTTTTCAAAAGGCACTTCAAACCAGTAAGCCGATAGAGCCTTAGCTGATTGATAAAGTGCTTGAAGGCTTTTTTCTTTATCTGAATATGACTTTACTTTTTTCTTTCCAAAAATCACCTTATCTTTAACCGCTACGACTTCATCCATGGAAATATTATGTCTGTTTCTTCTTAGGGCTTCTAAGGCTGATTCATTTACAAGGGTGGCTAAAGAGGCACCATTAAAACCAATAGTCATTTTTGCTATCTCTTTCGTATCAACCTCATGTATCATCTTTTCAAAATACTTATCTAAGATGGCTTTTCTTTCACTGATATTTGGAAGGTCAACAAAGATACGTCTATCAAAACGACCTGAACGAAGAAGCGCTGAGTCTAAGACCTCTATCTTGTTTGTTGCAGCGACAACAACAACGCCTGATGAATCTTCAAATCCATCCATCTCTGTTAGAAGTTGATTAAGCGTTGATTCTCTTTCATCATTTCTATTAGCCCCACGAGCACGACCAACAGCATCAATCTCATCTATAAAAATAATACTGGGAGCATTTCTCTTTGCTTGAACAAAAAGTTCTCTAACACGTTTAGCGCCCATTCCCACATAAATTTGTACAAAAGAAGCACCTGATTGGTAATAAAAAGGAACACCTGCTTCTCCAGCAACGGCCTTGGCAATCATTGTTTTACCAACACCTGGAGGTCCCACTAATAAAACCCCACGTGGCATTTTGGCTCCAAAATTCTTATACTTTTTGGGATGACGTAAAAAGTCGATAATTTCTTCTAATTCTACTTTAACATCTTCAATTCCACCCACATCTTTAAAGGTGATACTAGAATGTGAAGGCGTTATAGGTTCACTTAAACCTACACCAGAAGTAGAGGCAGAAGGGGCCACAGTAGAAGCTGCATTTTCTTTTAAAGAAAAACGATAAATGAATCCACCTATGATAAGAGCTAGGGTTAAAAACATAAGTATTTGAACGGCGTAATTTCCTGAACCTGTTTCAACAGGTACCTTAGAAAACATATACTTATCAATAAGGACAGTAGGGATTCTGTACGTTGCCTCAGACGTTATTAAATATACTCTATCATCTGCTAAGACAGCACGTTGAATAAGATCTTTATCCAGTAAGTCTTCGGTTTGCTCTAGGGTAATAGGCGTTGAGCTATCTCTTAATATAGCAAAAAGAAAGAGCCCAAAAAGGACACCAGCTGAGAAATATAATATCCATCTATTTGTCTTAGAGTTTAGCATAATTGTTATCTTCTTTTATCTCATAATCTTCTATTGTTATCCAGTTCCCAGCAAGATCATACTTACATTCAATTTCTATACGGTTAAAAAATTGATCCAGACCTGTATAAATACCTTCTTTTTCATTTTCAACCAAGACTTCTAAAGGAACCTTATGGTTTTGTCTAAATAAAAGATTATTTGCATCTATTAAAGAAGTAAGTTCGGCCATTCTAGCCTTTGAAATCAAACCATTAATATCACCCTTCATTGTTGCTGAAGGCGTTCCATCACGTTTAGAATATGTAAAGGCATGTATATGTGTTAGTGGCATCTTCTTTAGATTAGCCATAGCCTCGTTCCAAAGAGCATCTGTTTCACCTGGATGACCTACAATAAAGTCCGTACCAACAGCAAAACCCTTATCATGAAGTTCATTTATAAGTTCTATATCGGTGTGTACATTATTTCGTCTGTTCATTATATTTAACATCTCTTGAGAAGAATGCTGAATGGCTATATGTAAGTGTTTTTCTAACCAAGGCTCACCTAAGAGTTCTTTAAACTCATCTGTAATTTGTATAGGTTCCATACTTCCAATACGTATACGACGCACACCCTTAATTAAGGATATTTTCTTTAAAAGACCTGCCATAGTACGTTTTACACCCTGCCCGTATGAACCTACATTTGTTCCTGTTAAGATAAACTCACCAAATCCATTTGCAGCTAAACGTGTAATCTGTTCTAATATTTTTTCTTCGTCATGAGATCTTGCATCTCCGCGAACAAAGGGAATAATACAATAAGAACATCTAAAATTGCATCCCTCTTGAACCTTAATAAAAGCGCGAGACTTACCTACAAATTCTTCTACTACAGTGTCATCTATGAAGTCAAGGTCCCCAATTTGATAAAAACGTTCTTTTTCTTTTAAAAGTTCATTTATCTTTGCCTTTTCAGACTGTCCAAAAACACCAAAAACCTTTTCACCTTCAAATAAGGATTCACCCTTAGTATGTGCACCACATCCTGTAAGGTAAACCTTCGCACCTTTTTTATTAGCAGAATTAACATATCCACGAACACCTGAATCTGCTCCGTTAGTTACAGTACATGAGTTTACAATAACGATATCAGCCTCATCTTCATTTTGCGTGATTTCAAAATCTTCTAAGTGGGCTAGCATCACTTGAGAGTCAAAAAGATTAGTACGACATCCAAAGGTTTTAATAAAGACTTTTTGCATAACAGACATTACCATTGTCCTTTAGATGAGTCATCAAAAGGAGGCAATCTATCAGCTTGTTTTCGCGGCGACTCTAGATTAATATTTTGTGTAGGATAAGCTATTTGAATATCGTCAGCCTCATTAAAGGCTTCTACTATTTCAACAGATATAGTTGATCTTAGTGTGAGTGTTGCATAAGCATTAGTAAGATACCAAGCACTAATACAAACACCATGAGGCTCTATAAATGAAAAGATACGAGGTTCAACATTCGTATTTTTTAAGCTATAACGGTTTCGAAGTTTATTTAACTGCGTACGGGTAATATCTGTATATCCCTTAGAATATTTACGCGTTATTTCTTTAGCAATATGACTGGCTTTTCTATGGTTAGAATCAAAGGTAGTTACAATATCTATACCATCCCATACTGTTTTCAAGGTTGCGTGAGAATAATTAGCAATAAGAGTGGTAAAAATATAATTATTTGGGATAAAGATGATACGCCCTGCTCTACGGTTTACCATATATGTTGTGAGTGTAATATCTTCTAAAATCGTAATACGCAATAAGGAGATATCAAGAACATCACCAACATACTCAACACCTTCTTTTAAAACACGAATTCTGTCACCTACATGTACAGAACCACTCACAAGTAAGACAAACCAACCCAGCATAGACATAAACCAATCTTTCATGGCAATGGCGATACCGGCTGAGGCAAAACCTAGTACAGTAATGATATATGAAACATTATCAATATAAGAAAAAGCAATAATAATAAAAATCAATGAAATATTTATAAAGGTAAGCATCTTATGCGCCATATAAATACGTTCATTATCAGTAATATATTTTTTAATAATAAGCTTTGCAAGTAAGAAAACAACAAAAAGTACTAAGATAATAATTCCTAGATTAAAGAGCTTCCATGTTTGTCCATTAATGTCTTTTTGAACCTGTGTCTCAACTGAGTCAATACGCTGAGCATAAAGAACAGAAGCTTTTTTAACCGTTTCTAATGCCCCTTCAAAAACGATTGACTTATGCACATCTTCTAAAGAAATTTCTTTATCTTCTTCATCTTTACTGATGATATAAAGATCAGCTGTTAAGCGTGATTTTTTACGAAGTAAAATCAAATGTTCTCTAAGGTTATTTTCTCTTTGCTTATATTCTTTTAACTTTCCTTCAATAAGTTTAATATATGAAAGAGCTGTAAAAATTGCAATAGGGTTAGTAACTTCTGGAGCTTCAGGAATCTCATCAGGGATAAGTAGCTCTCTAAAAGGAGCACTGTCTTTACCCTGAAGAAGATTAATCTGGTCTGCTAAGATTTGTTCACGTGTTTCAAGGGCATTGAGTTCATCTCTAGCCTTAAAGGTACTTCCATATTTTGAAAGTTTTTTAATCTGTTTACGTACCTCTGTAATCTCTTTATTCACATTTAAGTAGGTAATATAAGAGTCATATGACTTTTGCCATAAAACGCCCTCTTTTGCCATAGCCTTAAGTGTTTTATCAATATTTGATTCAAGTCTAAGAATATGTTCATTTATTTCAACATCTTCATAGTCTTGCGTCTTATTAAAGTCGCCTGCTATTTCAGCAAAGGCTAAAGAAGAAAATAAAACAAGGGAAAATAATAACTTATACACGAACCGTCCCTGCGTAGGTATTTAGAACATCCATAACAATGTCTTTATCGATATCATTTTTAAGTTCAACACCACCAATATTATGTGGAACTATAAAAGTAATTTTTGAATCTAAGCTTTTTTTATCTAAGAAAAAGGCCTCATAAAAAGCTTCTGTATCTTGAATGTCATAAGCAACAGGAAGTTTATATTTAAGTAATAGTTTTTTAATTCTTTGTTCTTCATCTGACTTCATCAAGCCTAGTCTAGAAGCAAGCTCATTAGCCATCATCATACCGATAGCAACACTTTCGCCATGTACATACTTCTTATAAGCTGTTTCATTTTCAATTACATGTCCAAAGGTATGTCCATAATTTAAAGCAGCACGAAGACCTCTTTCTTTTTCATCTTGGGAGACGACCATAGCCTTAGTCTTTACCGAACGCGAAATAGCTGTTATGATTTGTGCTTCATCATGCAAATCAGCCTTTTCTAGCCATTCAAAGAAATCCTTATCAAAACATACTGCCATTTTAATTATTTCAGCAATACCAGCTGAATATTCACGTTTATCAAGTGTTGATAAAAAATGTGGGTCTATATATACAGCGCGTGGCTGATGAAAGGCCCCAATAAGGTTTTTGCCATAATTATTATTTACGCCTGTTTTACCACCAACACTTGCATCAACTTGAGAAAGAAGGGTTGTAGGTACTTGAATAAAATCAACACCTCTTTGATAAACACTGGCTGCAAAACCTGTCATATCACCAATAACACCACCACCAAGGGCAAGCAATACAGAAGAACGATTAAACTTATGTTCAAAAAGGTTATTAAGAATCTTTTCTACTGTCGCTAAGGTTTTAAAAGATTCCCCATCTTCAACCGTTATAATGTAAATCTCTTTAGCTGAAAGCTTTGATAAAAGATAATGAAGGTGTAATCCACTCACCTTTGGATTAGTAATGATGGCTACTTTTGCATCAATATGTATATCTTCTAGAGTCCCTATATGTACCTCATAAGAGTTGTCTATTTCTTTTTTAAGTGCGATATCTATCTTCATAATTTATCCATAATTTTTAATTAAATGATAATACTAAACTTCGTCTTTGACGAAGGTAAAGGGTAGAAGCTAAATTACAAATGCTAAAGACAAAATAGATATATTGTTACATTTTGTCTTTTAGCTTTTAAAGTTGCGTGGGGATGAAAAATTGATGATAATCGCCTAAGCGATGATACAATTTCTCTGTATCTGTTGAAAATATAGAATATAAGGGTCGTTCTAGTATTTTTTCACTAAAAGGAAGACAGTATAAAAAGTTTTCCTTTTGTTTTAAAAATCGTATAGGATTAGCTTCTTCAGAAATAAGCTTGATTGATTTTGAAAAAATGGTGGAGAGGTTTTCATAATGTTCTTTAATACGTGCCTTTTCATCACTAGACTCTTCATTAAAATCAAACAATTCAAGATTAAAAGAGAGTTGAGAAGAAATATCAAAAATGGTAGTAGATATTTTTTCTAAGTCTTTATTACTGTTTAAAACAACTATACTTTCTTTGAGTTTAGAAAAAGGTTTCTTAGATAACTTAAGTATGGGAATCTTACTTTTGTACAGGCATTCACGTAAGGATGATATAGCAAATAGCTTAGATGATATTAGTACCATACCAATGTCCATAAGCTTCATATCATTCAGTATAATATCCTCATAACCCTTTGACATATAATCAATGTCAATAATAATATCATCACTTCGATGTGATTTTATTTTTGCTAATAATTCTATATTTGAAGCATTAACCACACGTATATACAGCTTATCGCCTAGATTTCTATGTATATATTTCGTACGTTTAATAAGCTTTAGTAAGGAATTTTCTTCTTCAACTGCCATGTCAATATACAAATACAAGTTACTTCCATAAGGCGCAGGAAATTGACCAAGTTCACGTTTAATAGCTCTGTAAACTGTTTTTAATACAGATGGTTCGCCTACAAGAACAAGCAAATCATTAGGCTGAATCATCCGTTTAGGAGAGGGTAATATCAGTCTTTGATTTCTATACATGGCGACTATCTTCCAATTATTTTGCTCCAAGGCACCAATATGACGGTAAACAAAAGAACTACCAAAGGGGACAAGGACTTCCATGATTTCGCCTTCTCCTATTCCTACATTTTGCGCAATTACAGGAACATTAGGCAGATAGTCTAAAAGCCTTGAAGAAAGTAGCTCATTTGTATTAACCACCACCATATTAGGGTCTTCAAATTCTAATCCCCAGGAGTCTAAGGTCACAATACGAAGTTGACTTTTTACTGAGCGTATGTTTTTAATGCTAATTTCAACATCTAAAGAGGTCTTAAGTGAAATAATCACTTGTATAAATTCCATCTTTAAAAGATTAGCAAGCTTATATAAACTCGTAGGGTCAAACTGATAAAATTTAAATTGGGAAGGTTTAGCATTAGGAATATCTAACTTATCCATAGACACAACATAATAAATATTTTCACTAGTATAGGTACATGCAACGCGCTCTACAAAACGCTTTCCCGTTTTACCATCACATAAGATTAATATCTTTTTCATATCTATCCTGCTATTTAATTATTATGATTGTAGTATAATTGCTTAAAAAAAGAAAGTGGCACAAGCTATTACACTTTTTTATATAAAGATAGATAATGAATTTTAAACTTCAAGCGCAAAGTGGTAAAGCCAGAGCTGCAACCCTTATAACAAAACATTCTACAATACAAACCCCTGTTTTTATGCCTGTAGGTACAGGAGGGAGTGTTAAGTCTCTTGTATGATGTGGAAGAGATATTAGATGCAAAAATCATCTTAGCAAACACTTACCACACCTACTTACGTCCTGGTGATGAAAACATTGCAAAGATGGGGAAACTTCATAAATATACAACATATTCACGAAGTTTTTTAACTGACTCGGGTGGGTTTCAAGCCTTTTCTTTAAGTGATATTTCTAAGCCTAGTGAAAAAGGTATTGAATTTAAAAGCCATATTGATGGAAGTAAGCATTTCTTTACCCCTAAGAAAGTGATAGATATACAAACAAACCTCGGCTCAGATATCATGATGATTTTAGATGACCTTGTTGCTCTGCCTGCCACACAAGAACGCATCCAAACATCAATAGAAAGAACAACAGCTTGGGCCAAAGAGTCCATACAATATTTTAGATCTCAACAAGATAAGGGTATTTGTACAGAGCAAAATATCTTTGCCATTATTCAAGGTGGAACAGATAAGGCCTTTAGAACTAAGTCTGCCACTGAGTTATGTGCTCTAGACTATGATGGTTTTGCTATTGGAGGTCTTTCTGTAGGAGAGGCGAATCAAGATATGTATGACACGGTAGAACATACAGTGCAATATATGCCTGAAGACAAGCCTCGCTATCTTATGGGTGTTGGTACACCTGAAGACTTAATCGAGAACATTGATAGAGGTGTAGATATGTTTGACTGTGTTATGCCTACACGTAATGCAAGAAACGGAACCCTTTTCACTTCTTTTGGACGTATTAATATACGTGGCGCTAAGTTTAAAGCAGATGAAGGCCCAATTGATAAAGAATGTGAATGTCTTACTTGTAAGCGTTATACACGTTCATACCTTAACCACCTGTACCGTGCGAAAGAGCTAACATTCTTTCGTTTAGCAACCCTGCACAATCTGCATTATTATTTAAATTTAATGAAACAAGCTAGAGAAGCTATCTTAGAAGATAGATATGCTGAATTTAAGAAGGACTTTTATGCAAAACGATCTTAGAAAGATCCACCTAGGTGTTAATATTGACCACATTGCTGTTTTAAGAGAGGCAAGACGTATTAATGATCCAGATCCTGTAGATGCACTTGGTATTTGTAAACGCGCTGGCGCAGATCAAATCACCATACACCTAAGAGAAGACCGTCGACACATAAATGATTTAGATGCACAAAAAATTATGTTAAATTCGTCCCTTCCTGTTAATCTAGAGTGTGCAATTGATGAAGATATTATTGATATCGTTTGTAAGCTCAATCCTCACCGCGCTACCCTTGTTCCTGAAAAACGAGAAGAAGTTACAACTGAGGGTGGATTAGATGTTATTGGACAGTATGATAAACTAAAAAAGGCCGTTGATAAGCTTAAGGCTGCTGAGATAGAAGTTTCTTTATTTATTGACCCTAATAATGAAGTCATTGAAAAATCTTGCAAGCTAAATATAGATATGATTGAACTTCATACAGGAAGCTATGCAAATATATATGCAATGCTGAACACCCCTTTGAGCACAACACATCATAGTATTAAAGAACTTGAGTTACCTCGTTCAGAGCTAAAGCAACGTTTATATAAGTCTTTAGAAGAAATTAAAGACGCAGCATACATGGCACATCAAAAGGGGCTTCTCGTTGCGGCTGGACATGGACTTAATTATCAAAATGTTCATGCAATGAAAGAAATAGAAGTAATACATGAACTTAATATCGGCCAAAGTATTATCGCGCGTTCTGTATTTACAGGATTAGAGCAAGCTATTATAGATATGAAAGACTTATTAAAGTGAAAAAGCCTGTTATTGCCATCAGTATAGGTGACTTAAACGGTATAGGTATAGAAATTGCCTTAAATGCACATACACAAGTTACTCAGTTAATTAAACCTCTTTACTGTATTAATGAGACTATGTTAAAAAAAGCCTCTTCTAAACTAGGACTTAGTATACCCTCAGACTTTCATTGTATTGATGTTAAGGGAAATTTTGACATTAAAGAAGGAACGGTCAGCAAAGAAAGTGGTTTATACTCTTATAAGTCATTTAAGAAGGCAATTAACCTTTGTGAAAAGAAAAAAGCGAGTGCCCTTGTAACCCTTCCAATTCATAAAGAAGCTTGGTTTGAAGCAGGCATAGATTATAAGGGGCATACTGATATGCTTCGTGATTGGTTTAAGCAAGACGCTATTATGATGCTAGGGTGTGATAAGCTTTATGTAGCCCTATATACAGAGCACATTCCCTTAAAGCAAGTGGCTAAAAAAATTAAAACTAAAAAACTCACAAGCTTTTTATTAGACCTGAGTAAAGACATACAAGCAAGTAAAATAGCTGTTCTTGGTCTAAATCCCCATGCAGGTGATGGTGGGGTTTTAGGAGATGAAGAAAGTAAAATTGTTAAAGCTATTGCTAAGGCAAATGAGTTCTTAGGAATAGAAATGTTCCACGGTCCTTTTGTTCCTGATACGGCCTTTACTAAGCCTATGCGTAAAGAGTATCAACATTATGTTGCTATGTATCATGACCAAGGGCTTATCCCTTTAAAGGCTCTGTATTTTGAAGAAAGTATCAATATCTCTTTAAGCCTTCCAATTATACGAACCTCAGTAGATCATGGAACAGCCTTTGATATTGCCTATAAGAATAAGAAGCCTTCACATATTTCTTACCTTAATGCCATTAAAGCGTCTATACATTACCTCAAAAAAAGTTCTAATTAGAAAATTTCTTAATATATTTCACTTATACCTAATTTTCAGGTATCATTATTAATACTTAAAGCTAAGGACTATATGGGACATGGAGAACTTTTTATTTCAAAATGAAGACACCACTGAAACTATTGTCCTTGGAAAACCATGGAAAATTTTAATTGTTGATGATGATCCTGGCGTTCATGATGTCACTAGGCTTGCTTTAAAAAGCCTTAGTGTACGTGACAGACCTCTTTCCTTCACCTCTGTTTATTCGGCTAAAGAAGCACGGGAATTACTTGAAGGTGATGACAGTTTTGCTGTGGCTCTTGTTGATGTTGTTATGGAAACAGCACACGCAGGCCTTGAGCTCACCCAATACATACGAGAAGAACTTCTTAATCCTCACCTACGCATAATTATTCGTACCGGCCAATCAGGTCAGGCACCTGAAAAATATGTTATTGATCATTATGATATAAATGATTATAAGGATAAGACTGAACTTAATGCAGATAAATTATATAGTTCAGTAAAACTTGCTACTCATAACTTTGCAGACTTAGCCCAAGTACACTCTGAAAATGAAGCCTTATATAAAAAGATAATTTTACATCCCCTAACAAACCTTTATAACCGACATAAACTACAAGAAGACTTAAAAGAGATGAAAAATGTTTCTTTTGTTTTACTCAATGTAGACCGCTTTTCTCATATAAATGATTTATATGGTTATGGGCAAGGCAATTATATTTTAAAAGAAATAGCGGGGGTCTTAAAGCTCTTGGAAAAGAAAGGCAATCGACTTTATCATATTGGTATTGATGAGTTTGTCCTTATTTGTGAGAGTTCTTCTTCAGAAGTAATAGATGATACTATTTTATCCATACAAAAAAAGTTTCAAAATTCTTCTTTTACCCATAATGAGATTGATTTCAACATCACCTTTACCTTTGCAATTGTAGAAAATGAACATGAAAATCTTTTCAACAAGGCTGACCTAAGTATCAAAGAAGCACGTCTCATATCTTCAAATCGCGTTCAACGTTATCATCAAGACATGAAGGTTCAACGCGATGTTATCAATAATATAAAATGGTTTAAAGAGATTAAACATGCCCTTAAAGAAGACCGAATCATTCCTTATTTCCAACCTATTTATAATAATAAAACAAAGAAAATAGAAAAGTATGAATGTTTGGCTCGTATGCTCAAAAATAATGAGGTTATTTCTCCTGTTGTCTTTTTAAACGTGGCAGAAGAAACAGGGCTTTTATCAAGTATTACCCATGCTATGCTAGAAAAAAGTGCTCAAGTTTTTAAGGATAATGATTTTTCATTTTCTATTAATATCACTAACCATGATTTACAAGATGAATATTTTTCTTCTTTTGTAGAAAAGACTTTAAAACAATATAAGATAGAACCTTCTCGATTGATTTTAGAAATTTTAGAAAACAATTCATTAGACAGCATTCCAAACAGTAGAAAAAATATTTCTGCCTTACATCAAATTGGTTGTTCTGTTGCCTTAGATGATTTTGGTGCTCAATGTCAAAACTTTGCAAATATTTTAGACCTTAAACTGAATTCCATCAAGATAGATGGATATTTCATCAAAAACCTAAAAGATGCAGTGTCACGTAAAATGGTTGAAAGTATGGTTTATTTTGCTAAGAATGTAGGCATAGACCTTGTTGCTGAGTTTGTATGTGATAAAGAAATCTATGATATTGTTGATGAGCTTGGTATTGAGTATTCACAAGGTTATTATATATCAGAACCCCTTCCTTATTTAAATAAGAAGAATAATCCTTTATCATGAAAATGGCGATGCCTAGATTTTTACTTATCATCATGGTTTTTTATTTTTCAAATCAGCTTTTTGCTATTTCTGAAACACAAATCAAAGCCGTACTTTTAGAAAAATACACCCATCTTATACAATGGCCACAAAAAGTTGAAGTCATCAGTATCACCCAAGAGGTAATTAGATGAATCCTTTTCGCGACTTTTCCATCAAGTCAAAGCTAATTTTAGCCATTGTATCTATATTAATTTTTTCTTTAAGTGCTTATTCTGTTTTCATCTTGGTCATGAATTATCAAAAGAACAGTCAAGCACTTCTTAACGAATCAACCTTACAAGCAAGTCTCATTTCTCAGTACTCCATCACGCCTTTGTTGTTTTCTGATCTTGCAGGAGCCGAAGATATTTTAAATAAACTTGCTAGTATCCCTAACATAAACAGCGCTATTATATATGATGAAAATGGAAATATTTTTGCTTCTTACCACCGTAAAGAAGATGCAAAAAACTATCAAAGCAAGGTTGACTCTTTTATAAAGTTTTCTCACTTTATTAATGACGAAATTGTGCTATCAACTCCGGTCAGCCATAATGGCCAACTTTATGGAGCCATTGTTTTTTATGTTTCAACCATAAGCATTCCTCATGAGCTGCTTGAATATGCCTTTTATTTATTTTTAGCAATGCTTGTTATTCTCAACTTTTCATTCTTAATGATTTATCGTTTGCAAAACTATATCACCCTACCAATCATAAATTTGGCTAAAACCGCTCAAGAAATTTCATTAAGTGAAAACTACACCATACGAGCAAAAAAAATGTATGGAGATGAAGTGGGACATTTATATGACGACTTTAACTCAATGCTTGACAAGATTGAACAACGAGGGAGAGAACGTGAAGAAGCTGAGACAATTTCACGAACCTATCAAACCCACCTAGAAAGACTAACTAATGAACTTGAAGAAAGAGTTCAAAATAGAACAGGTGAATTACAAGAAAGTTTAACCAATCTTCAAAATACTCAGTCCCAACTGGTTGAATCAGAAAAGATGTCTGCTCTAGGGAACTTAGTTGCAGGTGTGGCACATGAGGTTAATACACCCCTTGGAATTTCCATTACCGCAGCTTCCATCTTTAAAAATGAGTTAAAAACAGTCAAGGAACTTCTTGAAGAAAACAAACTTTCAAAATCCAATCTTGATCATTTTCTTGAAACCATAAGCGAAGCAGATGATATCCTTATTAAAAATCTTGATAGAGCAGCCCTTCTTGTTCGTAATTTCAAGAAAATTTCTGTTGATCAAAGTTCTGAAGAGATACGTGACTTTGAACTAAATAAATATCTACAAGAAGTCATCTCAACCTTTAAAAACGAGCTTAGGCACCGTCCTATTAATCTTATCTTAGAACTTGATTCCACACAGATAAACATGCACTCCTATCCAGGCGCCATCTCTCAAATTATTGTAAACATGTTACAAAACTCTTTACTTCATGCTTTTGATTATGAACAAGAAGGTGAAATTATTCTTAAAACTATACATAAAGAAAAAAGTGTTGAAATAATTTTTTCTGATAATGGAAAAGGGGTAGACCCTACTGTCTCTAAAAAAATATTCGAGCCTTTTGTTACGACTAAGAGAAACAAGGGGGGAACAGGTTTAGGTCTTAATATCACTTATAATCTTGTCAATCAACAATTAAAAGGCTTGATTAGATTAGATAAAAACTATACCCAAGGTGCAAAATTTATTCTTAAAATACCTTGCAAAATTAATTAAGAAAGTCGCATCTTATAATCTTCAAAACCAAACTCTTTTATAAGAGTTAAGTCCCCTTCCTTAGACAATAGTGCTAAGGAAGGAAGCTTTATCCCATTAAAAGTGGTGTTTTTTACAAAGGTATAATGGATTTGGTCTTCAAAAATAATCTTGTCCCCTACTTCAAGTCTCTTATCAAAAGAATAATCTCCCATAATATCCCCTGCTAAACAAGTGTTTCCTGCTAGCTTATAGGTATAAGCTTTTTCCTTAGCCTTTGAAGTTCCCCTAACTTCAGCCCTATAAGGCATAGCAAGGGTATCAGGCATATGCGCTTCTGCAGAGGTGTCTAGTATTGCTATTTCCATGCCATTATCAACAATATCAAGCACAGTAGACACCAAAACACCTGTTTCCCAACCCACAGCTTCACCTGGTTCTAAATACACCATGACATTATTATGGCGAGCACGGAAGTCCTTAATAACTTGTATAAGCTTATTTACATCATAACCTTTCTTCGTGATATGATGACCTCCCCCAAAGTTAATATATTTCATCTTGGAAATATACTTTCCAAAGTTCTTTTCGAAGGCTTTTAGAACCCCTTCTAAAGCTGATATATCTTGCTCGCAAAGCGCATGAAAATTAAGTCCCTCAATAAACGGTAAGACACCTTCAATGAAGTTTTTCTTTGTTGTACCTAATCTTGAATATAAACCACAAGGATTATACAAATCAACAGGAGACTCAGAATATTCAGGGTTAATGCGTAAGGAGATAGAAATATCAGGA
>DTVI01000280.1 GCA_012963655.1 Sulfurimonas sp. | reverse complement strand
ACTCGAACATCGAATAACAGAATATAAAGTAATAATTAAATAAATTAAATCAAACGCTACAATATTTTTATAAAAGTCTTGAAAAAAATTCATCTTTTAGTCGGAGTGTTCTCCAAAAGGTTTTATTATTAATAATAATTTAGGCAATAAAGTCAAAACAGAAATCATTGCTAATAACATTGCAATACCAGTGAATATGCCAAAATAAATAGTAGGTATAAAGTTTGAAAGAACTAAAATAGAAAATCCAAAAACAATCGTTATAGATGTATTTAGTATTGCAACGCCCACACTTGAATGACACAGTTTAAGAGTTTCTTTGTAATTTTTGTTTAATAAAAACTCTTCTTTAAACCTATAAATATAATGAATGCTGTTATCTACTGCTATACCTATTGTTATTGCAGCAATTGTAATAGTCATCATATCCAAAGGTATTCCAAGTAAACCAATTATTCCCAAGATAAAAAATGCAGCGATAAAATTAGGTACTACACCAATTAATGATAACGTTAAATTTCTAAACAATATTAAAAACATTACAAAAATTCCAACCATAACAAATCCAAGAGTTAAAATTTGGGATTTAAATAAGCTTTGCAATAAATTATTAAATAATATTAAAACACCTGCCAATTTAAATTCATCTTTTTTGAAATGAAGTTTGTTTTCAAGATCGTATTGGATTTTTTTAATTAATTCATTTCTTCTAAGGTTTTCTTTAGAATCTATGATTCTCAAATTTATTCTGGCCTCATTATCTTTTATTGAAATATATGGATCTACTATTTCTTTTTTTATGGTATCTGGCAATTTACTATAAAGAACACCCATTTCTAATGTTCCAAGCTCTTTATTGTCATTTAATTGTTTAGCTACCTGTAAAATAGAAGAAAATGACAAAACCTTTCCAACGCCATCTAAACTATCAAGATAATTATGAACTTTATGAATTTTATCTATTTTGTCTTTGGTGAACCAGTATTTATTATTATCAGCATTTTCATCTTCGCCCCAATCATCAAAATCATCGTCTTTTTTAACTTCTATTGTTTTTATGGGAAATTTTAAAATTACTTCAAGCGGGGTAGTGCCACCAAGTTTTTCATCTATAAGTTTCATTCCTTTATAAATTTCTGTATTTTTTTTGAAATAATTTATGAAACTATTCTCAACTTCTAATTTACTTATTCCGACACCACTTATAATAATAACTAAGACAGTTATTGAAAATATTGTTTTTGAATTGTTAATAGCAACATTTGATAAAAAATTAGTTATAAGTGATTTATTTTCTCCTTTAATATTCACTTTATCATTAGACAGAAAATTTAATATAGTGGGCAACAATGTAAAAGTGATAATAAAAGAAGTGGCCAAACCCAAGGTCATCATCCAACCAAAATCAATAATTGGTTTTATTT
>DTVI01000279.1 GCA_012963655.1 Sulfurimonas sp. | reverse complement strand
CTTCATTCCAGAGTGATAGGGCACTGAAGAAACATAATTTTCATCATATTCAATATGAATTTCGTTTAGTTGTGTGGATATTGTTTCAGCTGATTCAATATTTTCACAGAAAACTAAACTAGAAGTTGATGCGCTAATTGCATCCGCTACATACCAAAGTGTATCTAGCTTAGATTGACTACCTGATAATATTTTTTTCCTTTTTTGAAGTGCTGATAAATATTTTTGTGTAAGATCCCTTTCTTCGCCCCCTTGATTATAAGCTTGATTGGCTTTCGCAATAAATTCCCCAAAACTTTTAGGATAACCATATTTTTTTGTTAAAAGATAAAATGTTTTTTGCATGATATTGCCCGAAATATCATAATTCTCTTGTTCTTCATCTAAAAGCTTAACGCCAATACAGGCAACTCCGTAAGGGGCAATTACTTTATCTTTTTTTGCCTGTTCATAATCATAATCTTTAGAAATTCCTGTAAAATACGGAAGTAATACATTTTTAACTCCTTCATCACTACGCTCTAATGTCGCAGTTAGGCCCATTCTGTAATTTGCATGAGTAAACAAAGCTTTGCTGAATGATTTAGCAGCGTATCTGTGACATTCATCTGCAATCAATACATCAAAGTATTCATTATAGTCTTCTGCCATGCTTGAAACAGTGTTTACAACTCCTATTGTTATAGGGCTAGTTAAATCAGGGATATTCCCGTAACCTCCTCCTAACATGGAAGTGATTTCAAACCCTAAATCTTTCCAAATAGCTTCCTTCCATTGTTCTAGTAAGACAACAGAAGGAACTAGGATAAGTATACGTAAATCACGTTTAACTTTTATGAAAGCCCTTACAGCATTGAGAGCAACCTTGGTCTTTCCAGTTCCTGTCACTGCTTGAATCACTCCGCAGTAATTGTCCTCTTGCCATTTTTTTAAGGCATCATATTGCCATGTATAAAGCTCATCTATTTTCTTTTTTAGTTCTGGATAGACAATATTTATTTCTTCATACTTTACCTTTTCCTTGGGGATAATTTTTCGTACTTTTAGGCTTTTTTCTGTTTGCTTCGCTTCCCTTTTAGGAACTACTTTTGGAATTTGATCAAGCCTGTACCAAATAGGAGGAGTATATCCATCAGGACGAAATATTGATCTTTCTCTGTACAATATAGGATTGATATCTTTTTTCGAGACGCTAACCCCTTCTTTTCCACACAAATCTCTCGCAATTATTTTAGCTGGAGTACCAGGGTTCAATTGAACGTAGTCAAGCAATAAATTTTTAAGTTTAATTTGTGTTAGAGCATTTGACATATACAAAAATTTTTGCTGATCTTCAAAAGTAGTTATGTAATTAATACTTTTCTTAATAAAATACGATTATCTAGATAGGCGAAAACTAACACAAATTTCATAAATGTACAATTAA
>DTVI01000278.1:1123-1426 GCA_012963655.1 Sulfurimonas sp. | reverse complement strand
AAAGGTTGTGTTTTTCATCCAAGATGTCCGTTAAATAAAAAACAAATTTGCACTGATGAATCTCCTAAATTAAATGATAAAGGAGGTAAACACTTTGTATCATGTCATTTAGTTTAGATAATATTTAAATAATCAATCAATATATCTTTTTTTAGAACTGAATAATTTTCATGACCGATATCATCCTTAAAAATTTCGAGTTATTAGATCCTGAAATAGGTGAACTTAAATCAGGCTATGAAGTATTAATCACAGGGGGGATAATTGAAAAAGTTGTTAAAGGAAAGATTAAATCTAGAAAAG
>DTVI01000278.1:0-1107 GCA_012963655.1 Sulfurimonas sp. | reverse complement strand
ATGATTTATCTCGTTGTACTTTAATGCCCGGCCTCATTGATTGTCATGTTCATGTCACTTCAGTAAAACTGAAGTGGGCAATGAATTCCCTTCATCAGGTTCTTCCAAGCTATGCCACAGCAATTACTTTAGATAAATTACGTCGTTGCGTATTGCGTGGATTCACAACAGTAAGAGACACTGCTGGAGCAGATGTTGGACATAGAGAAGCCATGCGTTCTGGCCTATTTCCAGGTCCACGTCTTTTTGTTTCAGGTCGGGCCATTAGTCAGACTGGTGGACATGGTGATATGAGGTCTCGTATCGATCATTGTGAACCATGCAATTGTTTTCATTTGATTGGCAGTATGTCTGGAGGAATGGGAAGAATAGCTGACGGAGTTACCGAAGTTCGACGAGCTGTAAGAGATGAAATACGTCTTGGTGCTGATCAAATTAAGGTAATGGCTTCAGGTGGGGTAGGTTCTCCAGCAGATCCTATACATTTTCTTCAATACTCCATGGAAGAACTGTCAGCCATTGTTGAAGAAGCCGAAAGAGCAGATACCTATGTAATGGCACATGCCTACACTTCTGCCGCTATATTTCGTGCGGTGAAAGCAGGGGTCCGTACTATTGAACATGGAAATTTTATTGATGAAGAAACAGCAAAACTCATGGTTGAAAAAAACGCATACTTAGTTCCAACATTAGTAGCTTATTACATGATTTCAAAATATGGAAAAGAACTTGGTTATCCGGAAGATAGTATTGCAAAGGGTAAAGAAGTTCTAAAGATAGGAACAAATTCTCTTAAAGTAGCTAAGGAAGCAGGCGTAAAAATTGCCTTCGGTACAGATTTAATGGGAGAACTTGATATTTATCAGTCTGATGAATTTCTTATTCGAAATAAAATTCTAACAAACAAGGAAATTATTCGAAGCGCTACTATTGTAGGTGCTGAGGTTCTTAGAATGGAGGGACTTCTAGGAATAATCGCACCGGGGGCATACGCAGACTTAATCGTAGTAGAAGGTAATCCACTTGAAGATTTAAATTTATTGAACGGTCAAGGGAAATATTTTGTAGCAATAATGAAGGATGGTCAATTTTTAAAAAATAATATTT
>DTVI01000277.1 GCA_012963655.1 Sulfurimonas sp. | reverse complement strand
AGAAATTAGTCTCAAAATTGTACTTTTTCCACAACCACTTGGTCCGAGTAAAGCGACAAACTCAGATTCCATTACTGATAATGAAATTCCTTCTACAGCAACGACTTTCTCTTTATTCCCTTTAATAGAGAAACTCTTAGTTACATTCTCTATTACAATTGATGCATTACTCATTTAATTTAAAATTTTGGATCTATTTTTATTCTGGTAATACTTTAAAGCGTTCCATTATTTTTGGTAAGCGGGACATGAGTTCATGCTTGAGTTTTTCTTGATCAATTGTAAGCAGTTCCCTATTTTTCATAACCACTTTACCGTCAATTATCACAGTTTGAACATCACGTCCTACCATCATTGTTGCTATAGCAAACAAAGGATCGTAAAGAGGAAATTGATCCATCTCACCACAATTCAATAACAGAATGTCAGCTTTTTTGCCTATTTCAATACTACCAATCTCGTCTTGTAGTCCAAGTGCCGAAGCACCGCCGTTTGTTGCTACTTTGATTAATTTTTCACTGGGCATTATATCATGGTAATGTATTGGAGTCCCTGCCACTGCCTGTTGTCCAACTCTTGCGACATGAGCAGCTCTAAATATATCCAATGAACTCCAAGTTGCTGCTCCATCAGTCCCTAGGCCTACGCGTAATCCTCTGTGTAGCATGTTAAGAAGTGGGTGAGGTCCAACATGATAATTGTTAAATGGGAAATGACTCGCAGAACAATTTCTTTCGATATATAAGTCTAACTCATTTGGTGATAACAAGATCGAATGAGCAGCATGCAGATGATTATTCAGAGAGTTTATACTCTCCAGATATTCCGCAGGTCGCATTCCAAATTGTTCCATCGTGTAATTTATCTCATAGGAACCTTCGCAAAGATGAGTGTGAATTCTGGTATTAAGATCAGGTGCTGCTTCTGCAATCATCTTTATCAGTTTAGGCGAACAAGTCATTATTTGACGGATTGAAAGCCAAGCTTTTACAAGATTATTACTTTTCCAGCGATTCACTAAATCAACATTATTCTTGAAAGCTTGTTTTGTATTTGTCTTCATCGAAGGCGGAAATGCATCACCTTGATCTATAGTTGACTTTGCCAAGAAACCTCTAATGTTAGCTTTCAAGGCTGCTTTTCCCATTTCGTCTGGATGAGGACCACCTGCCTCCGCAAAACAGGTTGTGCCTACTGATATCATATTGGCATAACACGCTAGAGCGCTAAGGTAAACATCTTCTGGTTCTAATAAAGCTTCGAAAGGGATATAGTAATTCTTCCAGATAGGAATTCTGATTTTTTTACGCCGCGCAATTTCTGCGATTTTTCCACGTAAAAGATGCTGAGCTGAGTGAACATGGGTGTCTATAAGACCTGGCATAGCAATCATCCCAGACCCATTTATCGTGTTTGAGGTCTCAAATTT
>DTVI01000276.1 GCA_012963655.1 Sulfurimonas sp. | reverse complement strand
CCATTCCCTGTCTTCGCCACGACCAAAAAAAAAATCGATATTTGGCCAGGTATAAAAAGCGCAGCTTTGAATATGAGGGTGTGCTAGCAAAAAGCTATAACCAATTAAATGCGAAGGAAAAGCAAGAAAAACTATGGCAAGAAATCGTCAAATCAGAAATCTCACCTGACACCAATGTTTGGGATTCTTCTTTTATTGTTAAAGGGCTGGGGGGCAAGCATGGTATCTCCAACTCTATTCACGCCTGGGCCTTCGAAACTGACGCTATTCGCCCGGGGTATAAAAAAAAGGGACATCCGGTTAAATTGACTCACACCCATGGCGTCGTGGCCAAGTGTAACTTTATTATTAAAATCAAAAAAAACAAAGGCCTTTAAAAAATACACAGGTCTCTTTAACCCCAAAAAAAATGGTCTAAAAATCCCCTGTCTTATCCGCCTCTCCATTCTCAATATGAAAGACTTTGGGCCAGGTGTGGCGATCAAGCTTCTTAAAGATCAAGGATCCTCTATTAATAATCACTTTTTATATAGGCTCGAAGGTTATAGGCCAAAGGAAACAAGAAACTTTTTTACCCGCATGGTAAGAACAGAACTTCCTCTTATGGACTTTGATGGAAACAATATTATCACAAAAATGTTTGCAGAGGCCAAAGAGGCGGCCCTCAATAAGCTTCTTCCCCGAAAGTTAAGTTCTACCGTGGTGGCCTCTGAACACATTTCTCCTAAACTCAATCAAGTTGCCCTTAAGGATAAAAGTTTTAGAAAATTTGGAGGTTATGAGGGTGGAGTCTATCACCGCCCCCTCCATATCCATGCTGGATATCCTGGTCTTAAAAAGGCCGTCTATCCGAGACATCTTGCGCTTGTGTCTAGCTCTGCTCTGGCAATGTTAAGAGGAGACCCTCAGGAAAAGAATTTTAAAAGAGATATGGGAGTGAAGCACTTTAGAAAACATCTTATCACTTACGGAAAGTATCTGAGGCAATCCAATCGTCCCCTCTATAACGTTTATGTCCAACATCAATTCTTGAAATGCCATGACATTCCCAAAGAGAACGATAAAAGGCCCTTTTGTACCGAAATAAAGAACCTCACTTTCAAAATCAAGAAGAAAGGAAAAAATCAAGTTGATGAGTATGCTGAAATTTATTTAACGAGTGATTTTAAGGCCTCTCAGTTTGGCGATAAATATCTTAATTTTCAGCACACCTTTTAAAGTAAGGATAAGTCATGAACAATAAAAGAGTCGTTTTCTTTCTTTTTTGCCTTTGTTTTTCCCTTTACTTTATTTTCTCAAATACCCCTCGAAATAAGTTCAAAGAAATAGAAGACCAGAAGGTTTCATTAAAATTGTCTGCTAAAGTGAGGACTAATTATATCTGGTGGGAAAAAGAGAGGTCAAAAAGACAAAAGGAGATTGATCATTATATTAATA
>DTVI01000275.1 GCA_012963655.1 Sulfurimonas sp. | reverse complement strand
GTCCACATAAAACCGGTCTTAAGGTCAAAGGTCAAAGGTCGAAAGTCGCCGTTTTTACTGAGTGATCGCTGGTGTGCACTCCTGGTTTGGCTTTTGGCTTTTGACTTTTGACTTTTGACCTGGTTTAATTGTTTCGATTTCAAAACCCAGGTCGGCAATCATTTGATGGGTTTCTTCTACGCCTAACCCTCCCGTGGTTAAATAACCCTCCATAAAGAGCGAGTTGGCGGGATAAAGCGCGAGGGGTTGAAGTGTGCGAAGGTTTTTCTCTCGGCCACCTGCTACACGGATTTCTGTTGTGGGGTTGACAAAGCGGAAAAGACATAGGGCTTTTAGACAATCGTGCGGGGTCAGGGCATCACGATTTGCTAAGGGCGTGCCTCCGATTGGATGGAGGAAGTTGACAGGTATCGAGTCGACACACAATTCCTTTAGAGAAACAGCCATGTCGATTATATCGTCGTGTGTTTCGCCCATACCGATAATGCCGCCACAGCAGGTGTCTAAACCTACCTTTTGGATGTTGTGCAAGGTTTTCAAACGGTCGTCGTAGGTGTGGGTCGATACAATGTTAGGTGTGTGCTGCCGGCTGGTGTTAAGGTTGTGGTTGACGCGATCTACGCCGGCTTCTTTCAAGCGGCGAGCTTTGTCTTCGGTGAGCAAACCCAAACAGCAGCAGATGTCGATATCTACAGCCTGTTTGATTTCTCGAACAACATGAGCTACTGCGTCAATCTCGTTGTCTGTGGGGGCGCGGCCACTGGCGACAATGCAATAGCGATAAGCACCACTTTCACTGGCTTTGCGGGCAGCGTCTACAATTTCCTCCGTTGGCCGCAAGGGGTATTTGTCAATGGGGGCTTTGGAAATGGACGATTGTGAGCAATAACCACAATCTTCGGGGCACAATCCACTTTTGGCATTCATGAGCACATGAATTTGTACTTTGTTCCCAAAGTAATGACGACGCACCTGAAAAGCTGCATGTAGCAAAGGCAAAATCTCATCGTTAGGTGCCTGAAGCACGGCGTGCATGTCAGATATGGAGAGGGATTCGCCTGAAAGGGCTTTTTGGGCAAATGCGGTATACATATTTTATCCTGACTTTTGTGTGCATCTGTTCTGAAATTTTGCGGTTAATGGCCATCCATCCATTGATATCGACGACTTCCTTTTGAACCCATGGACTCCTCGACGGGCCACCCCATAGGCAAAAATGTCTATTTTCGTAAAAGAGACAAGCAAATGAAACAGATCTATGTTGGTTTTTGGTGAGTATAAATGAATTTAAATATTGAAGTTATGAAGTGAGTTTGATGCATGTTGCGAAGCTGAAATATATCCATTTCGCCTATTTGAAACAAGGTAATTCCACGATAAAATCAGGAGCTCCCGGCAGGAGCTCTCGATTTTGAGGTGGCTTTTTCGCTCAGATTTT
>DTVI01000274.1 GCA_012963655.1 Sulfurimonas sp. | reverse complement strand
TGGGGCACATGGAAAGAGTACCACCACAGCCATTCTTTCTTCTATTCTTAATGGTTCTGCTATCATTGGAGCAGAATCTAAAGAATTTAAAGATAATGTTCGTCACGAAAGTGGAGATGTTTTACTTTTTGAAGCAGATGAAAGTGATGGAAGTTTTTTAAACTCAAATCCTTATTGCGCTATTGTACCTAACGCTGAACCTGAACATATGGAATATTATGATTATAATTTTGATAGGTTTTATGACGCTTATAGAAATTTTATCAACTCAGCTAAGCTTCGTGTCTTTAACGCAGAAGATCCTTTCTTGTCCACACTTGATTGTGAGGCTATTCGTTTGTATCCAAGTAAGGATATTAAAAGTATAGAATATGTCTTAATTAATGATGAACCACATACTCGTTTTGAACTCTTAGATATGGGTATGTTTGAGGTCTGGGGATTTGGTGAACATATTGCTATTGACGCTGCCTTAGCTATTTTAGCGGCTACTCAAAGTGAAGATGTAGAAGTGGTAAGGCATAAGCTTTTAAACTTTAAAGGCATCAAAAAACGTTTTGATATTATTAATAAAGATGATGCAATTTTAATTGATGATTATGGACATCATCCTACAGAAATCAAGGCTACCTTGGAGTCTGTGAAGGCTTATGCTAATTTAATGGGAATTGATAAGATAACGGCTATTTGGCAACCACATAAATATAGCCGTACATTAGATAACTTAGATGCCTTTATTAAATGTTTTGAGGGGACAAGCGAGCTTATTATATTACCCGTATGGGCAGCAGGCGAGAACAAGCGTAATATAAATTTTGAGAAAGATTTTGAACGCTACTCACCTCTTATGGCAGATGGGGTTAAACGCTCCAATAATGATTTAAATGTAATGAAAGACGATCAGGTAGTTAAGTCTCTAGATAAAGGTCTTATTATTGGTTTTGGTGCTGGAGATATTACTTATCAGTTAAGAGGGACAGCTTAATGGCTTACCTCTTTGGTATAGCACTTTTACTTCTTTTATTTACAGTGCTTCATTTTTTTACAGAGATCTCTTTAAAAGAGAAAGTCCTTACACTTTCTATATTAAGTAGTTTTATTTTAGGAGCTTATTTTTTTAATCTTAGTAATGAAAACCGCCGTTTACACTTAGAAACAGTTTTGTTGAATTTTAGCCATGGTGAGAACATTATGTGTAATGAAATTAATGTTAATCAAACATACTTTTCTTATAGTTCCGGTACCCAAACCTTTATAGGACTCAAAGAAAGTAAAATGGCAGGTCGTTTAATCAGCTTAGATACATGCAAATAGAAAGTAATCTTATTCAAAACCAGTTAGATCTGGCCCCCTTTCTTAATGAGTTTTCACAATTTTTTAGTAGAGAAAAAGCCTTATTTATTGAGGGTGACCAAACTCGTCATTTTTCCCTTATAAAAG
>DTVI01000273.1:1212-1446 GCA_012963655.1 Sulfurimonas sp. | reverse complement strand
ATCAAAAAAATAAGTATATGACTCTTGAGACGCTCATCCTTAATGAGACTCATGTATCAATTTATCATACCGTTTGCATACCCTATTTAAATACTCCAATATCTTATCCTTTTTATAAGATTCTTTTTTTCTTCTCTTCACTTCGTGAGTAGGGCTCATAGGTTTATAAAATTTTTGCCAAAATATACCACTAAACTCCCACATTCTATTTATTAATTTTGATATCAGCTAACG
>DTVI01000273.1:0-1146 GCA_012963655.1 Sulfurimonas sp. | reverse complement strand
GTGATATAAAAAAATAATTTAGGGAGCAGTTTATGAGTTTAACTTTACTTTTAGGATATTTTGCGGGGTTTTTAACCACGGTTTCACTTGTGCCCCAGGTGGTTAAGATGTGGACAACCAAATCGGCTGACGATTTTTCGCTAGTGATGTTATTAATCTGGTGCACAGGGATCAGTTGTTGGGTTGTTTATGGTGTTTTATTGAATGCTGTGCCAATTATTTTATGGAATGTCAGCACACTCCTTCCTGCAGTTGCTATCCTGATAATGAAATTAAAATTTAAAGGTAGGTACACGAAAGAATTAAAATTATTATTGAATGAAAAATCTCAGGTTAAGGACTTAAAGAACTGAGGTATTTGAAACTTAGGAAGAAAAATCTATCATTGTATTAATGATTTGGAAAAAATTATAGTATTTAGAGTTTGTCCTCTCGATTAAGTTTAGCAATCAGAAAAATATGTAAAGTTCAAATTCAAATCACATAATCAACCCAAAACAGAGGGTAAGCTTAGGAAAGTAAAAATTTTTTACCAGGGTTTTTCGATCGAATATTTTTTATTATTTTTTTTGTTCTTTGTAAAACTTGCGTTGGCATTCATGGGAGCAATACTTAGTATGCTTATGTCGAGGATGAAAAACCATTTTGCATACAATACACTCCTTGTCATGAAACCTTGCTTTGGATCCAGTTACTATTTTAGGGTCTTTCATTGTTTTGATATACGACAGGGCTTGCTTTGTTGACTTCTGATTGAGAAAATTTTTAGTAACTCGTGAGAACTTTTCGCTACTGCACACAACTTTTTTCAAGTTTCCATTCTTATCAAAAACTTTACAGTCATAAGCCATTTTGTATCCTTCAATTAATTAGTTACTTAGCAAATTACTTTTCATTAATTTTTTTATGTGAATAACTACATGGTTCTTTTTTCCATAAAAATTAAAGTCAATATTTAGAATGAACTACTTGGTTCTGGGCTTATCCAATAAGAAATTAATGGTATTTTTTGATCTAACTTTACAGTTTTAACAACCTCTGATTTCGAAGGTATCTTGGGTTGCGAATAAATTAAATCTGAATAACTGAATACAGCACACGCCCAGCCAAATAAAAATACCGACAAATAAATCCCAATTAATCTTA
>DTVI01000272.1 GCA_012963655.1 Sulfurimonas sp. | reverse complement strand
CCGTTTTCCTTTGCGGCAGAAAAGCTTGGGGGACTTTTGATCCTCGCTGTTTTGTACATATTATTTTCCCTATTGCGAGGAAAATACTTGGAAATCTCCCTCGTTCTTTTAGGTGTTATCCTTCTGGTTCCCGCGCTTCATTATTTGAGTCCTGCAAAATCGGTTGTCTTAAAGAAACGCAATCATTACGGCATTTATGAGGTTTTCGACGAAAGAAACTTTCGTTTTCTGCGACACGGGACCATTCTGCATGGAATTCAATCCCTTGCCCCGAACCGAAAACAGTACGCATTATCCTATTTTCATGAAAGTTCCCCAATCGGGGAAGTACTAACAGTGAATCCTTTTGGGTTTTTTCGGGTTGCGGTTGTTGGTTTGGGTGTTGGCACTCTGCCTATGCCGAGGAATCCAGCTATTACGATTTTTTCGAACTCGATCCGATGATTGCAGATATTGCTCTGAATTATTTCAATTATATTTCCAAGAGCAGAGGAAAAGTCCTTATCGTATATGGTGCGGCCGGGTCTCGTTGCGAAAGGAACCAGCGGAAAAATATGACGTGATTGTGGTGGACGTGTTCAACAGCGGATCCATCCCCGTTCACATGGCAACAATAGATGCTATCCGGGGCTATCAAAGAGTCTTGAAGCCGAAGGGAGTTATTTTCTTCCACGTTTCAAATTTATTCGTAAACCTTGTTCCAGTACGTCACGCCAACGCCAAATCTTTAAATTTATTTTCCAGATGGAAACAAGGCCGCTTTCAAGAACCTCCTGCCATAGAAAGTTCTTTGTGGGTCGCTATTACTGCTGATGCTTTCTCTAATTCGATTTTAAAGTCCCGATTCAACGGGCAGATCACGCGTGCACCACAAACAGTCAAGCCTTAGACTGACAACTATTCAAGTCTCTTTTCAGCATTGAAAAAGGAATCTGCCATAAAATAAAAGCACCTCAATAGCACTTACCCTTTCCCCCACCGAAATCTTAGAATCATCGAATACCCAAACCCCATCGAACAAAACGTACTCCTATTGTTCGAGTTATCAGGGGAGGAAGTATTACAGCATTGTGCTTGATGGTGCTGTTTGTTTTTAGGGCAATGCAGTGCTACACCCACGGCTTACCCCTGCTAACCCTTCGGGGCATGAAAGGTTTGGTAGGATATAACAGGCTCATGAAGGCTAAGGACAAATATCACAAACTCACCCTTCGACATACCCTAGCAGGGCGCGAAAGTTAAGGTTAATATAACCTGGGCATGAAGGTAACGGAAGAAATATCACAGGCTGAGCCAACAAGCGTAATACTATTACTTTATCCGGTTCCAGCGTCACACTGGCCTGCGGTGGTTCACCGCGTGAGGACGTATTCGATCCGGGTCAGAGCCCAGTCGAGCTCTTCTTTTGTGATGGTGAGCGGTGGGGCGAAGCGGATCACATGTTTATGGGTT